>NZ_SPQM01000260.1 GCF_004570345.1 Blastococcus sp. CT_GayMR20
TAGTCGACCGGACGGCGGCCGAACGTCTCCAGGCAGAAGGCGTCCTCGTCCTGCGTCTCGGCCAGGTGCGTGTGCAGCCGCACGTCGAGCCGCTCGGCCAGCTCGGCGGTGCGGGTCATGAGCGACGTCGAGACGCTGAACGGCGAGCACGGCGCCAGCGCGATCCGCGTCATGGCGAGGGGCGAGCGGTCGTGGTGGGCGGCGACCAGGCGCTCGGACTCGGCCAGGATCTCGTCGTCGTCCTGGACGACGGAGTCCGGCGGCAGCCCGCCGTCCTTGACCGACAGCGACATCGAGCCGCGGGTGACGTGCGATCGCATGCCGAGGTCCCGCGCGGCGGCGACCTCGGCGGAGATCAGGTCACCGGCACCGCGAGGGTGCACGTACAGGTGGTCGGTGGACGTGGTGCAGCCGGCGAGCGCGAGCTCGGTGAGTCCGACGTAGGCGCTGACGTAGGCGGCCTCCTCGTCCAGCCGGGCCCACAACGGGTAGAGCGTGACCAGCCAGTCGAACAGGCCGCCGGTCAGCGCCGGCGCGAACGCCCGGGTCAGGTTCTGGTAGAGGTGGTGGTGGGTGTTGACCAGCCCCGGCGTCACGAGGCAGCCGCGCGCGTCGATCGTGCGGACGGCGTCGGGCCGCGGCTCGTCCGGACCGCCCAGACCGCTGACCGCCCCGTCGGTGACCGCCACCCAGCCGCCGGCGATCTCCCGCCGGGCGTCGTCGACGGTGGCGACGAGCTCGGCGTCGGTGATCAGCAGGTCGGCGCGCGCGGGAGTCTCCACGGGGGCATCCTGCCGCCCCCGGGTTCCCGCGCCGTGTCGCCCTACGCGGCGGGCTCCTCGTCGACCTCGACGTCGAAGTTCACGGTGTCCCCCTCGACGGACGTGACCGTGACCGTGACCCCGTACTCCGTCGGGTCATCGCCCGCCGTGAGGGTGCACCGGGTCTCAGCGCCCACCTCGGCCTCGAGGTCGTCCGGGCACGAGATGTCGGGACGGGTCCCGATCTGCTCCTCGAGGGCGTCCTCGGCCTTCTCGGCGGTGTCCTCGGCGGCCAGGGTGCTGGCGCTGCAGGCCGCGAGGCCGAGCAACAGGAACGGGGTGGCAGCAGCCAGCACGCGCAGGCGACGGGGCACGACGACTCCTCGGGAAGACCGGACGGCCGGGCGACCCTATCGGCGCGGAGCGGGACGGCGAACCCGTTCGCGCGCGACGGCGTCAGGCGTCCGGGCCGTCCAACAGCCGGGCGACCTCCGGCGGCAGCTCCCCGCTCACCGGCCGGCCGCCGACCAGGCGGCCGGCCTGCTGCGGCGGCAGACCGATGGAGCCCAGCACCTCCAGCGCCTGGACGTCGGGCAGCGCGTCGAACCAGCGCCGGCCCAGCTCCGCCCGTCCGGCGGCCGTCGGGCGGCCCCACAGGCGCAGGCGCGCCATGCCGCCGTCCGGGAAGACGTCCAGGCGGACGCGGTCGACACCGGGCGCGGCGTCGAGGACGAACCGGTGCCGGGTGTCCGGCTGCAGACGGGTGCGGGGCAGCAGCGGCACCTCGCCGTCCGGGCCGATGCCGGTGAGGGACGCGGTCCCGGGGGCGTTGCCGAGGAAGTAGGAGGTGTCGAGCTCGGCGAGGGTGACGACGCCCTCGCAGGCCAGGGCGAGCTCCACCCAGTCGTTGCCGGAGTCGCGGCGGCGGGCGGTCTCCCAGCCCTCGCCCATCGACCGGGCCAGTCCCCGGCCGATCAGCTGCGAGGGACGGCCGTAGAACTCGTTGCTGACACCGGTGACCCGGCCGCCGTTCTCCAGCGCCGCGAGGTCGAACGGGCCGGCGTCCAGCAGGCGGGGGTCGGGGAGCACGGTCCCGTGCACGCGCAGCCTCGCGACGCCGCCGTCCGGATGGATGTTGAGGCGGACGTGGGTGACCCGGCGGTCGGAGAAGACGGGGAAGTGGTTGTGGGTGTTGCCGGCCACGTCGTGCGGCTCGAGCAGCGGCTGCCAGTCGGCCTTGGACAGCTCGTCCACGGTCGGATGGCCCTCGACCGCGGCACCGTCCAGCGAGATCCGCGGCGGGTAGTTGCCGCTGAAGTACGCGGTGTCGACGAGGACGCCGGCCACCACCCCCGGAGCGCCCAGCCGCACGATCGCCCAGTCGTGACCCGGGATGCGCCGCCGCCGGGTCTCCCAGCCGTCGTACTCCTTGCCCTTGTGCCCGAACTCGGTGCGCGCCACGGGCGGCTCGGGCAGCACCAGGTTCTCCCGGGCCGCGAAGAACTCGTCGTTGGCCGCGACGACAGCACCGCCCAGTGCTCGGGAGGCGAGGTCGGGCAGGCGCGTGAAGTCGGTCATCGGGCTCCTCGGAACGGCGGCGCCCTCACTGTGGCATGCCGCGCCCCAGCAACCGGCCGATGGGGGAACCGTCCGCCGGCCGCCCGCCCAGCCACGTGCGCCGGATCGCGCCGGTGACCGACCGGCCCGAGTAGGGCGTCACCGGGTTGCGGTGCTCCAGGTCGCCGACCGTCCACTCCTCGTCGGGTGCGAAGGCGACCAGGTCCGCGTCGCGGCCGACGGCGATCGCACCCTTACCCGGCAGGCCGGCCAGGCGGGCCGGCGCCTCGGCCATCCAGCGCACCACCCGGTCCAGTCCGATCCCGCGCTGCCGGGCGCCGGTCCACACCACCGGCAGGGCGACCTGCAGGGACGCGATCCCGCCCCAGGCCGCCCCGAAGTCGCCGCTGTCGAGCCGCTTGAGGTCCGGGGTGCACGGCGAGTGGTCGCTGACGACGAGGTCGATGTCGCCGCCCTGCAGCGCCGCCCAGAGCTCCTCCCGGTGCGCCGCCTCGCGGATCGGCGGGCAGCACTTGAACGCCGTGGCGCCGTCGGGCACCTGCTCGGCGGCGAAGGTCAGGTAGTGCGGGCACGTCTCGACGGTGATCCGCACGCCCTCGGCCCGCGCCTTCCGCAGCAGCGGCAGCGCATCGGCGGCGGCCAGGTGGACGACGTGAGTGCGCGCTCCGGTGTCGCGGGCCGCGGCCACCAACCCGGCGATCGCCGACTCCTCGGCCGCGCCCGGCCGGGACGCGAGGAAGGCCGCGTAGCTCGCGCCGGTGGGCTCGGGAGCCGCGGCGATCACCTCGGCGTCCTCGGCGTGCGCGATCAGCAGACCGTCGAAGGCGGCCAGGTCGGCGAGGGCGGCGCGCAGGCCGGCGTCGTCCAACGGCGGGAACTCCGGGACGCCGGAGTCGAGCAGGAAGCACTTGAACCCCACGACGCCGGCCTCGTGCAGCGGGCGGAGCTGGTCGAGGTTGCCCGGCACGGCACCGCCCCAGAAGGCGACGTCGGCCGCGACCTGCCCGTCCGCCGTCTCTCGTTTCACGTGCAACGCCTCGACGGTCGTCGTCGGGGGGATCGAGTTCAGCGGCATGTCGACGATCGTGGTGACGCCGCCGGCGATCGCGGCGCGGGTGGCTGTCGCGAAGCCCTCCCACTCGGTGCGTCCCGGCTCGTTGACGTGGACGTGGCTGTCGACCAGCCCGGGGAGCAGCGCCTCGTCGTCGGCGAGGGTCACCGCCGTGGCCGGGACGTCGTCGAACGCGGTGACGGCGGTGATGCGGCCCTCCTCGGTGTGGACGGCGGCGGCGCGCTCACCGTCGGGCAG
>NZ_SPQM01000261.1 GCF_004570345.1 Blastococcus sp. CT_GayMR20
GCGCCATCGGCGCGGGTCGCACGGACCGCAGCGGCACTGTGCGGACGGACCCGGAGCGCAGGGCGGCCGGGCGGGCGGCCGCGGGCCGCCGGGCGGTGCGGGAACCCGCGACGCCGTCGGCCCGGTCGAGGAAGTCGATCAGCCCCGCCAGACTGCTCCCGATGTCGCGGCCGGTCAGGTCGGCGGTCATGCGTACCGCGGTGCCCGGGTGGGCCGTCTCGCCGCTCATGTCGCCTCCTGCCTCACGTCGCGTCCGCAGCCGGGGAAGGTGCTGCGGACAAGGAGAAAGGTAGGGACCGGCGACGCATTCGACGCGTTCCTCCGGCAATCGCGCAGATGCGCGTGACCGAACCGTTGCGAAGCAATTCCGGACCGGTCGGTGACCCTTTCCAGTGCCCGATGACTTGTCGACAAGAAGTGCATTCCGAGCGTGGAAATGGTCGGGAAGGGCTCCGGTCATCTCCCCGGTGTCCCGACGCGCGCGGCGTGTCGGACGGCGGCGCTGACAGGATCGCCCCGTGCCCGTCCCCCTGGTGATCGACACCGACCCCGGCATCGACGACGCCCTCGCGATCCTCCTGGCCCTCGCCAGTCCCGAGGTCGACCTGCGCCTGGTCACCACCGTGCACGGCAACGTCGAGCTGGCCCGGACGACGGAGAACGCGCTGCGGGTGCTGCACCTGGCGGGCCGCTCCGACGTGCCGGTCGCCGCGGGGGCGCGCGAGTCGCTCGTCCACCCGCAGCCCGAGCGCGCCGGCCACGTCCACGGCACTGCGGGTCTTGGCGGGGTGGAGCTGGCGCCGTCCCCCGCGGCGGTCGATCCCCGGCCGGCGGTGGTCGCCCTCGCCGAGCTGCTGATGACCTCACCGGAGCCGGTCACGGTCGCGGCCGTCGGACCCCTGACCAACGTGGCCCTGCTGCTGCGGGTCTTCCCCGATGCGGCGGCCCGGATCGGCCGGCTGGTGGTGATGGGTGGGGCGGCCTGGCGCGGCGGGAACGTCACGGCCGCGGCCGAGTTCAACATCTGGGCCGACCCCGAGGCCGCGCAGGCGGTGTTCGGCGCCGGCCTGCCGACGGTCATGGTGGGCCTCGACGTCACCCTGCCGACGGTGCTCGGCGAGGAGGGCATCGCCCGCTTCGCCGCCGCGGGTCCGATCGGCAACCGGGCCGCCGCGATCCTCCAGCAGTACCTCGACCACGCGCGGACCGCCTACGGCACGACCGGGGTAGTCGTGCACGACGCCCTCGCCGTCACCGAGGCGATCCTGCCCGGGACGCTGGGGACCGTGCGCCGCGACGTCGTCGTCGACACCTCGCTCGGCCCCGAACGGGGCCGGACGGTCGCCGGGGAGCGGGAGTCGGCGGCGCCCACCGCGGTCGAGATCGCCGAGAAGGTGGACAGCGCGGCCACGGTGGAGTTCCTCGTGTCCCGGCTGGCCTCTCTCGACGGCTGAGCCGACGGATTTTCGCTAGCGGCCGCCCTTCGTCGACTCCACGATCCCGAGGGCGATGTCCCGCAGCTTGCGGTTGTAGCGCTGGGACGCCTCCCGCAGGATCTCGAAGGCCTGCTCGGCGTCTACCCGCCGCTGCGCCATGAGCACGCCCTTGGCCTGCTCGATCACCGCCCGGGAGTCCATCGCCAGGCGCATGTTGCGGGCCTGCTCGCCCAGCTGCCAGTGGGAGTCGGCGTTGGCGACGGCGACCGCGATGATCTCGGCGGCGTCCAGGCCGGCGGTGAGGGACTCCGGCGAGGCGAACGCCGCGATCTCGCTGGAGTAGATGTTGAGGGCGCCGATGGTCGCGCCCTGGTAGGGCAGGGGCACCGAGAGCGAACTGCGGACCGGGGTCTCGGCGCGGACGCGGGCCACGTAGTCCGGCCATCGCTCCTCGGTCCCCATGTCGTCGATCCGCAGGACCACCCCGCCGCGGCCGGCATCCATGCAGGGGCCGTAGCCGCGCTCGTACTGGAGCTCGTCCGCCGCCAGGGCCATCTCGCCGTCGTAGGCGGCGGTGTAGGCCTTGTCGTTGCGCAGGAGCGTGGTCGAGACGGCGTCGGCGCCGGGTATCCCCCGGCGGGCGATGGCGGTGATCTCGGTCAGGACGTCCTCGAGGGTCCGGTCCACGAGAGCGACCCGGCTCAGGTCCCTCAGCAACTGATCCACGCGCACAGTCTGCCCTGTGGAGCGGCCGGGACCCGCCCGCCTCTGCGCCGCGGGTCCCGATCGGTCAGGATGGACCCGGCCGGGCAGCGCTCCGCCGGCCCGCTGTGCGGACGTGAGGGGAGGCGATGTGGCCGGGGACAAGGCCGAGGAGCCGGCCGAGCACGCCGCCGAGCATGCCTGGCCGTGCGCACCCGTCCCGTCGGTACCCGGGGACGTGTGGCACTGGCAGCTCGAGGCGATGCACGTCGTCTCCCGCGTACGCAGCGACCTCCGGGCACGGATCGCCCACCCGTCGGTCTCCAGCGGATCGACGGAGGACGCCCGCGACGGCCTGCTCCTCGTCTTCGAGGAGCTGGCCTCCAACGCGCTGCGCCACGGCGGCGGCGACGTCCGTGCCCTCGTCGTGGCCGGACCCGGCGGCTGGCTCCTCGACCTCAGCGACGAGGCACCGGAGCGACCGCCGGTGCCGGCGGTCGACCGGGACCCCGCGCTCGGGGGCATGGGCCTGCACCTGGTCGCCCAGCTGTCCACGAGCTTCGGCTACGAGAAGCGGCCCGGGCGCAAGCACGTCTGGGCACGGCTGCCCTCCGGCCGGAACGAGACGACCGAGCGCCGCCGCAGCCAGCTGCCCGAGCCGCGCTCGCCGGAGATCCACCGGGATTAGCGGCCGGCAGCCCGGACGGCCGTCCCGAACCGGGTGGCGTCCTCCCGCACCTCGGCCATCGGCCCGAGCACCTCCTCCTCGGCGACCGCCTCGATCGCGGCCCGCAGCCGCCGGTCGGCTGCCTTCCCCCGCCGGCGGGCCCGCAGCGCGACCAGGGGCCGGGAGAGGACCGCCAGCAGCAGTCCGGCCAGGAGCGCGCCGACGAGGAGCAGGGTCGGCAGCGGGAAGCCCTCGACCCGGGGCAGGGGGACGACGTCGTCGAGCTGGAAGAACCCGAGGACGACGAGGGCCAGCAGCCACAGGGCACCCGCCAGCGCGACGAGCGCCAGCAACCACTGGAGCCCGCCGGCGGCCCGCTGCCACAGGGGCACCCGGTCCGGTCCGAGGTCGGTGCCGGCGACCGTGCGGTCCAGCCGGTCGGCGAGCCCCGACTCCGACACCTCCACCGTGCGCCGCAGGTCGTCGCGCCAGGCCTGCGGCAGCCCCTCGGCCATGGCGTCGCGGGCACGCCGGACCGCCGTGGTCACGCCCGCCAGCTCGACGGGCGACGCCGGAGGCAGCGAGGTGCGCGCCCGCTCGTCGCCCAGGTGCAGCCGCGCCAGCGGGTCCGGGCGGAGCTTGCGGGTCCACCGCACCAGGGGCCAGCCGGTGCGCGCCGTGCCGTCGCGCAGGGACGACCGTTCCACCGCCGCCGTCACCGCGGGCACGCCGGCCGCCGCGGCGAGCGCGTCCCCGAGG
>NZ_SPQM01000262.1 GCF_004570345.1 Blastococcus sp. CT_GayMR20
GGTCAGCCCGGTCGAGGCGTGCGACCGCAGCGAGCCCGTGGCCGGGTCCCACATCAGGATGCCGGCGCTCGTGCAGCCGACGATCCGCGGCAGCGCCTCGCTGACGATGTCGCTGACCGCGCCGGCGTCGGTCGTCGCGGACAGCTCGTGCGCGAGCTCGAGGAGGGCACCCGCCCGATCAGCCTCCTGACGGGCGTCCTCCAGGGCGATGATCAGGTCGAGGGACGCGGCGGCGTGGCCGGCGTACGCGGCGAGCATCGAGGACTCGTCGCCCATGGCGCCCTCGCCGTCGGGGTAGATCGCCGCCAGCCGGCCGTGCGCGCGGCGGGCCGACGCGACGTCGACGACGACGGCGTTCGGCCCGAGGTCGCCGTGGTCCAGCAGGTCGTCGACCAGGCGGGGCACGTCGGCGGCCGGCACCCCGGCGCTGTGCACCAGGGGGTCACCGCCGCTCGGAGCACGGACGGCGAGCAGGTAGGCCGGCGCCAGCACGGCCTCGGCGGCGCGGGCGACGATGCGCTCCAGGGCGGTATCGACGTCCTCGCTGCCGACCAGGTCGGTGGAGGCCGACTGCAGGATCCGCAGCTGGCCGCGCAGCGCCTGGAGTTCCGCCTCCTGGCCGGCCGTCTCGCGGGAACGGCGCGGCAGCCGGCTCCGCCGGTCCCAGGTCACCACGTAGACGCAGGCGGGATGTCCGTCGGACTCGCACGCCGGGTGCTCGATCCGGGCCTCGGGCAGCCCGAAGATCATCGGGACGACGCTGAAGAGTCCCTGGGCGTAGATGCAGTCCAGCCGCGAGTGCCGGTAGCCCTCGTGCAGGGTGTAGCGGATGGTCGCCGAGGTGGCGCCGGCGTCCAGCACCTCCATCGTCGAGGTCGTGCTGAACTTGGCCACCGCCCGCGGCAGCTTGCGGAAGACCTGGCGGGGCGTGCCCATGGCGCGCAGCAGGATCACCAGGCCGTGGGCGAGCCCGCTCTGGAGGGCGGAGGCCCCGACCCGGTACATCAGGCGGGGGTCACCGAGCACCTCCGTGGCGGCCTCGAACAGGCGGATCCGCGTGTCGTAGCTCCACCAGCGGGACTGGTCCTCGAACTGCTCGGCCGTGAAGGGCACGCCGGCCCGCTCGAGAACAGCGGCGACGGCGTCCTCACCGGCGGACGCGCGCACGTAGCGCAGCAGCCCGCCCGTGGTGGCGCCCGACGTCTCCCGGGGCTCGTGCAGCTGGTCGCTCATCGCGCACCGCCGTCACTCCGCGGGGTCACCATCGCTCCGGGGGACCGCCGGTCGGCGGACGGCCCGGAGGCGAGAGGGAACCCGGAGACGTGCACGACATCAAGATCGGCACGGACGGGGCAGAGCCTGAGCCGACTGACCCGTCGGAGTGGTGCGTCTTGCGCGGTGGGACCAGGTGGGCCTGCCCACATCGTCCGGGCCGAGGGGCGGCACCTCTTGCAGGGGGCCGGAAGAGGGAGTATCACTGTGGCGTTCGGGTACCCCTGGGGGGTATCGACGTCGTGAGGAGGTAGCGATGCACGACCACACTGTGCACGCACGGCAACACGGTGACAGCACGCCGCAGCGGGTCTCCTGGGCGATGGCCGCTCAGGCGACCCTGCACTGCCTCACCGGATGCGCCATCGGCGAGGTGCTCGGGATGGTCATCGGCACCTCGCTCGGCCTGCACGACGTGGCCACGGTCGCTCTCGCGATCGCTCTGGCGTTCGTGTTCGGCTACGCGCTCACCATGCGCAGCGTGCTCCGCGCGGGGGTGCCGTTCCGGGCCGCACTCCGCGTGGCGCTGGCCGCGGACACCGTGTCGATCCTCGTCATGGAGATCGTGGACAACGCCGTGATGCTCGGCGTCCCGGGCGCGATGGAGGCCGGCATCGGGGGCGTCCTGTTCTGGGCTTCGCTGGCCTTCGCCCTCGCGGTGGCGTTCGTCGTCACCCTGCCCATCAACCGTGCCCTGATGAGCCGCGGCAGGGGCCACGCCGTCGTCCACGCCCTGCACTGACCCGGACAGCAGACGACCCCGGCCTCTCCTCGGAGGTCGGGGTCGTTCGCTTCGCGGCGCCTGCTCGAGCAGGCGCCGGCGCGTCAGCGGCTGTTGGCCAGCGTCAGGAGCTCGTCGCGCATGGCCGGGCTGCTCGTGCGCGCCAGAGCCCGGTCGAGTGCCCGGCGGGTACGCGCCGCCTGACGACGCTTCCGCCAGGTGGACGTCACGCTGCTCATGATGATGCCTTTCGTCGATGTGGTTCTCGCCTACACCCTTAGCAATGCAGGTGTACACCACTCTATTCCGACGAATCGCAGGCTTAGCTGAACCTCAGCCGTGTTTCCCTCATCAGGATGAGTGAGAGCTGTCACCCATCACTCGCCACCGCCTCCCGGGCGGCGGCGCGGGCCGCCTGGGGGTCGTCCGTGGCGAGCGCCGCCGCGGCGGCGCGCCGGCAGGTGTCGAGATCGACCGTCGCCAGGCGGGCGCCGACGCCCGCTACGGCGGAGGCCGCGCACGAGAGCGAGCTGATGCCCAGCCCCACGAGGACGCAGGCGAGCAGCGGATCGGCCGCCGCCTCCCCGCAGACCCCGACCGGCTTCCCCTTCCGCTGCCCCGCCTCCGCGGTCACCTTGACGAGCTCCAGGAGGGCCGGCTGCCAGGGATCGGTGAGGTCGGCCAGGTCCGCCGACAGCCGGTCGGCGGCCAGGGTGTACTGCGACAGGTCATTGGTCCCGATGGACAGGAAGTCGACGTGGGCGAGCAGGCGATCGGCGTGCAGCGCGGCGGAGGGGACCTCGATCATCACGCCGGGCACCAGGCCCCGGGCACGGACCGCGGCCGCGAACTCCCGGGCCTCGGGCACCGTCGCCACCATGGGCGCCATCACCCAGGGTGTGGACGACGTCCGCCGCGCCGCCTCGGCCACCGCGTCGAGCTGGCGCTCGAGCAGCCCCGGATCCCGCCGGGCCACCCGCAGCCCGCGGACGCCGAGCGCAGGGTTCGCCTCGTCCGGCGGCGTCGCGAAGGCCAGGGGCTTGTCGGAGCCGGCGTCCAGGGTGCGCAGCACGACCTTGCTGCCGGCGAACGCCTCGAACACCTCCACGTAGCCGGCCGCCTGCTCCTCGACGGAGGGCTCCTGCGCCCGGCCGAGGAAGGCGAGCTCCGTCCGGAGCAGGCCGACGCCCTCCGCGTGCGCCGCGACCGCTGCCCGGGCGCCGGCGCCGTCCTGCACGTTGGCGAGCACCTGGACGGCGTGACCGTCGCGCGTCCTCGCCGGCCCCGAGTACCCGGCGAGGAGCTCCGCCGCCTCCCGCGCCGCCTCGACGCGGGACCGGGCCTCGCCGGCGTCGGGTCCCACGGTCAGCGTGCCCGCATCGCCGTCGAGCAGCACGGTCTCCCCCGCGCGCACGTCGTCGAGCCCCTCCACCGCGACCACGCACGGCAGACCGAGCTGCCGGGCGATGATCGCGGTGTGACTGGTCGTGCCGCCGAGGCGGGTCGCGAGCCCGACCACC
>NZ_SPQM01000264.1 GCF_004570345.1 Blastococcus sp. CT_GayMR20
CCCGGGGTGTGGCGGGCCCGTCGCAACGCGGTGGTGGTCGTCGACGGCGCCACCCGGGTCGGCACTCCCCTCGCCGCGGTGCTCGCGGCGAGCGGGGTGGGCCGGGTGAGCATCACCGACGCGGGCGTGACCGGTGCGGGGGACGCCGTCGTCGGCGGGCTGAGCGCGGCGGACGAGGGGCGGCCCCGCGTCCTGGCGGCCGCCGACGCCGTCCGCCGGGCGAACCCGCTCACCGACCTGCGCCCCCTTCCCGCGGGCGCAGCGCCCGACCTGGTCGTGCTCGCGCGTCCGTGGGCCGCCTCCGACCCCCTCGTGGCCGGCCACCGGCGCGCCGGAGTGCCGCACCTCGTCGCCACCGTGCGCGGCGAGACCGGTGTCGTCGGTCCGCTCGTCGTGCCGGGGGCCACCAGCTGCCTGCGGTGCGGGGACCTGCACCGGCGGGACGCCGATCCCCGGTGGCCCCGGCTCGCCGCGCAGCTCACCGCGGCCGAGCCGCCGCCGAGCGGGGCCACCGTCACGTGCGTGCTGACCGCCGCCGTCGCGGCCCTGCAGGTGCTCGCCTTCCTCGACGGGACCGCCGCGCCCGCCGCGCTGGAGGCGACCCTGGAGCTGCGTCCGCCGGATCTCCTTCCCCGCCTCCGGTGGTGGCCCGCGCATCCCGCCTGCGACTGCGGAGCGCCCTCCGCCGTCGCCCGGGCGCCTGGTCCGGCCACCCTGCCGGGCGACGCAGCGGTGACTCCTGTGGGCACGGAGGACCCTCGGCAGGGGACAATGGGCAGCTGACGGAGCTCACCAGCTCAGCCGAGACGACACGGTGGCACCGCACGGGCGGACGACGCCGGCGAGGAGGACGCGTGAGTGACGACGGATCGGTGATGCCGCGGGGCTCGGTCTCCCGGACCGCCCGCCTGGCATCGCTCCCGCTCGGAGCTGCCGGACGCGCCACCCTGGGCTTCGGCAAGCGGCTGTCCGGGCGGCCGGCCGACGCCGTCACCGCAGAGCTCCAGCAACGGACCGCGGAGCAGCTGTTCGCCGTCCTGGGCCAGCTCAAGGGCGGGGCGATGAAGCTCGGCCAGACCCTCTCGGTCTTCGAGGCCGCGGTGCCCGAGGAGGTCGCCGCTCCCTACCGCGAGGCGCTGGTCAAGCTGCAGGAGGAGGCGCCGCCGATGCCGGTGCGCACCGTGCACGCGGTGCTCGCCCAGCAGCTCGGCGGCACGTGGCGGCAGCGTTTCAAGGAGTTCGACGACCAGCCGGCGGCGGCCGCCAGCATCGGCCAGGTGCACCGGGCGACGTGGCGCGACGGGCGCGACGTGGCGGTGAAGATCCAGTACCCGGGCGCCGGCACGGCGCTGATGGCCGACCTCAACCAGCTGGCCCGGTTCGCCCGCCTGTTCGCCGCCCTGTTCCCCGGCATGGACGTCAAGCCGCTGATCGCCGAGCTCAAGGCGCGGGTCGTGGAGGAGCTGGACTACGGGCTGGAGGCCGACGCGCAGCGGCAGTTCGCCGCCGCCTACGCCGGTGACGAGCAGATCGTGGTCCCGCGGGTGGTGGCCAGCGCCCCCAAGGTGATCGTGTCCGAGTGGCTCGACGGCACCCCGCTCTCGCGGATCATCGCCGAGGGGACCCGTGAGCAGCGGAACCGTGCCGGCCATCTGCTGGCCGTCCTGCACTTCTCCGCCCCGCAGCGCGCAGGCCTGCTGCACGCCGACCCGCACCCCGGCAACTTCCGGCTGCTGGAGGACGGCCGGCTCGGCGTCATCGACTTCGGGGCGACCGCCCGCCTGCCCGACGGACACCCCGAGCCGATCGGCCGGCTGCTGCGCTGGGCGCTGGCGGGCAAGGCCGACGAGGTGCTCGCGGACCTGCGCGAGGAGGGCTTCGTCCGGCCGAGCATGGAGGTCGACGCGCAGGGCGTGCTGGACTTCCTGCGGCCGATGCTCGAGCCGCTGGAGAACCCGCACTTCCACTTCACGCGGCCGTGGATGCAGGAGCAGGCCGCGCGCATCGCCGACCCGCGCCAGGAGGCGAGCCGGCTCGGCCGCCAGCTGAACCTGCCGCCGGCGTACCTGCTGATCCACCGCGTGACGATCGGCTCGATCGGGGTCCTCTGCCAGCTCGACGCGGCAGGCGACTTCCGCGGCGTCCTCGAGGAGTGGCTCCCCGGCTTCGTGGAGTGACTCCCCGCGCCGTCGGCGCTCCCGGCCCCGACCGATGAGATCCGGCCGTGTCGGGGGTCACTGACTCGTGAGCGTGTCCGGACGGGCCGCCGCGAACGACCTCGGAGGACCACCATGACGCAGTACCTGCTGTCCATGCCGCACGACTCGGCCGAAGAACCCACGATGGCGTCGATGGATCCTGCCGACTTGGCGGCCGCGCTGGCTGCGGCCGGCGCTTTCCTCGAGGAGCTGTCGGCGTCGGGCGCTCTGGTCTTCGCGGGTGGACTGCACCCACCGTCGACGGCGGTCACCGTCGACCACACGGGTGACGAGCTCGCTCTCGACGACGGGCCGTACACGCAGGCTCCGGAGTACCTCGGCGGCTTCTGGGTCGTCGAGGCACCGGACCGGGACGCTGCCGTCGCGTGGGCGGCCAAGGCGTCCAAGGCGCTCGGTGCCCGGATCGAGGTCCGCGCCTTCCAGGAGGTCCCGGCGTAGGCCGTCGGGCCCGAAGGCCGAGCATGTGCGCTGATCAGCAGTTCTCCGCCCAGGAACCGCTCACGTGCGCACATCGGTGCCGGCCGAGCGTGCCCCTGGGACGCCGTCCTGTCGACGGCTCCCAGGTCGGTCAGTTGGGCGAGGCCGGATCCGGACGCACTCGGGAGCGTCCGGACCCGGCCTCGGCTTCTGGGTAGGCGGGTGACCGGCCTGATCGGCCGGCTCCGCCGGGATGGCGCCGTCCCGAGGCTCGCCCCGAGCGGAGCGAGGGGTGCGGAGGACGGGGTCCTTGTCAGTAGACGGCGGCGCTGGCCCTCGCGGCGCGGCGGACCGCGCGCTCCGCGCGGCGAGCCGCTCGGTGGGCCAGGTAGAGCCGACGGGCGCGCGTGGCGGCCTCGGCCTGGGCCTGCATCTCGGTCATCCGAGCGCGGGCCAGTTCCTGCTCGAGCATGTTCATGGCAGTTCCTTCTCGATGGGTGTCCGGTCCCTCACCGCTGGATGAGGGGAATTCGTCTCGTCGGCTCACGCGGCCACGACCTTGCGAGGACGTCCCCGCGGCCGCTTCCGCGCGATGACCACGCCGCGCTCGAAGATCTCGCCGCCCCAGACGCCCCAGGGCTCGGCGCGGTCCAGCGCGCCGGCCAGGCAGGCGGTCCGGATCGGGCACTCGCTGCACAGGCTCTTGGCCTGCTCCAGCTGAGCCGGGCTCTCGGCGAACCACAGCTCCGGGTCCTCGACCCGGCACGGCAGGGGACGCCGCACCGGTGCAGGGCTCACCGGGGTGTGGGGCCGCCTCGGGGGAAACCCCCCGGTCCAGGGGAGCCCGGG
>NZ_SPQM01000265.1 GCF_004570345.1 Blastococcus sp. CT_GayMR20
GACCTCGAGGGCAGGACCGACGCCGAGCTCTCCACCGTCGCCGGCGACGGGACGTGCTGCACGTCCACGGGTTCCGACACCGACGCCCGGCTCGCCGCCTCCTGTTGCTGAAGCGCACACCGTCGGGCCGACCTCTGGCAAGGTCCCGGCCGTGGATCTCGACGAGGTGGCCGACGAGCTGTACGCGGTGGCACCGGAGGATTTCATCGCCGAGCGGACCGCCCGGCAGGACGCGGCGAAGGCCGAGGGGGACAAGGCCCTGGCGAAGCTGATCGGCGCGCTGCCCAAGCCGTCGGCCGCAGCCTGGGCTGCCAACCTGCTGGTCCGTGAGCAGCGGTCGGAGATCGAGGCACTGGTCGAGCTGGGGAGCCTGCTCCGGGAGGCGCAGGAGAGCCTCGCCGGCGACGAGTTGAAGGCCCTCAACAAGCAGCGCGCCCAGCTCCTCGCCGCGCTCACCCGGCAGGCGTCGGCGCTGGCCCGGCAGCACGGCCGCCCCATCAGCAGCTCTGTGGCCGCGCAGGTCGAGGAGACCCTGCGGGCCGCCATGACCGAACCGGAGGCGGGTGAGGCGCTGCTCCTGGGCCGGTTGACCTCACCGATGTCCTACAGCGGCATGGGCACGCTCACCGGCCGGCCCGACCTCCGGCTGGTGCAGCCGGCCAAGCCGGAGAAGGCGCCGACCCCCGCCCCGGCATCGAGGACGCCGAAGAAGTCCGCGACCGAGGATCGGGAATCCGCCGCAGCCCGGCGGGAGCGGGAACGGGAGGAGGCGCGGCGGGCGGCCGAGGAGAAGCACCGTCGCGAGCTCGCCCGCGCACAGGCCGCCGCCGAGGCGGCGGCGACGGCGGCCAAGGAGGCCCAGGAGGCCGCCGACGAGCAGCGCCGCGAGGCGGAGGAACTGGCCGCTCGGCACGACGAGCTGCAGCAGCGGGTCGAGGAACTCGCCGACCAGCTGTCCGAGGCCGAACGCGAGGCCGCCGATGCCGCTGTGTCCCTCAAGCGGGCACAACGGCGCAGCACCGCCGCGGAACGGGAGGCGGCCGAGGCCGCCGAGGCCCGGGACCGGGCGGAGGCCGCCGTCGCGCACCTCGTCGAGCAGGGCCCCGGCTGACCGCACGGCTCGTGTGACGGAAGGGGCATCCCGCGCGATCAGCGGTCATTTTCCCGTCCCGATTCCGTCATACCTGGTGTCTAGCGTGCAGGGCACCAGAGGAACCGGGACCGCCAGGAGGTCGCCATGAGCCCGAGCATCACGAGCCTCGACGAGATCGACCTCGAAGTGTCCGTCGCCTTCGTCGCGCTGGGCGTCGCCCGAGGCGCGTTCACCCGCTGCCCGTCGGGAGAGAACCTGCGGGCCGTGGACGACGCCGAGAACGCCGTGAACCGGCTGCTCGACGCGCGGCTGGCCGCCCAGAGCTGAGTCGCCCGGCCGCTCGGGTCAGCGCCGAGCCCTCCAGGCGCGCACTTCGGCCGTCCAGCGGGCGCGTTCCGGTCCGTCGACGAAGGCGGCCTCGAACGAGTTGGCAGCCAGCGCGGCGAGGTCGTCGTCCGACATCTCCAGCGCTGACCGCAGCGCGGCGACGACGACGTCGATGCCGCCCCCGAAGTACGCCGGGTCGTCGCTGTTGACCGTGGCAACCAGGCCCAGCTCGAGCATCCGCGGCAGCGGGTGGTCCTCGATCCGCGGTACCCCCTTGAGCGCGACGTTGGACAGCGGGCAGACCGTCAGCGGCACCCGCTCGTCGCGCAGCCGCCGCACGAGGTCGGGGTCCTCCAGGGCGCGGTTGCCGTGGTCGATCCGCTCGACGCCGAGCACGTCGAGCGCCTCGCGGACGTACTCGGGCCCGCCTTCCTCGCCGGCGTGCGCCACCCGGTGCAGGCCCTCGACGGCGGCCATGTCGTAGGCCTTGGCGAACAGCCGCGGCGGCCAGCCCACCTCCGCGGAGTCCAGGCCCACGCCGATGAAGTGCTCCCGGAACGGCAGCGCCCGGCGCAGGAGGTCCTCGGCCGCCTCCCCGCCGAGGTCGCGGAGGAAGCACACGAGGAGGTCGGCGGAGAGGCCGGCGGACCGGGCGTCGGCGAGTGCGGCGCCCAGTCCGCCGAACACCACCTCGAGCGGGACACCGTTGGCCAGGTGGGTCTGCGGATCGCAGAAGATCTCCGCCCGACGGACCCCGGCGGCCGCGGCACGGGACAGGTAGGCGGCGGCCAGGTCGTGGAAGTCCTCCTCCGTCCGCAGCACCGCCAGGTTGGCGTAGTAGACGTCGAGGAAGGCCTGCAGATCGGCGAAGTCGGCGTACCGCGCGGTCAGCTCCGCGGGGTCCTCGCTCGGCAGCGGGACGCCGTTGCGGCGGGCCAGCCGCACCAGGAGGTCGGCCTCCAGCGTGCCCTCGATGTGCAGGTGCAGTTCGGCGAGCGGCAGCATCCGGCCAGTCAACCAAGCCGGTCAGGGCGGAGTCAGCCCATCGTCTTCTGGCCGTCGAGCGACTCCCGCAGGATGTCGGCGTGCCCGGCGTGCTGCGCCGTCTCGGCCACGAGGTGCAGGAACACCCGCCGAGCCGAGCGCACCGCGCCCGGCTGGAACCACGGCGCCTCGGGCAGCGGGTGTGAGGCGTCGAGGTCCGGGATCGTGGCCACCAGCTCGTCGGTGCGCCGGGCGATCTCCTCGTACTCGGCCAGCACGCCGGCCAGCGTCTCGGTCGGCAGCAGCCGGAACTCGTCGGCCCACTTCTCGAACCCGGCAGCATCGGTCGGAGTGGCCATCGCCTCCGGCCCCTCGAGCACGAAGCGCACCCACCCGGCCTCCTGGTGCGCCACATGCTTGAGCAGCCCGCCCAGCGTCAGCTCGCTCGCCGTCGGGCGCAGGCGGGCCTGCTCGTCGGTGAGCCCCTGGACGGTGTAGCGCAGGAAGTGGCGGTGCGCGGCCAGGGTCTCGAGCAGGTCGGCACGTTCGGCGGTGAGGGTGCTCGGGTTCGTCATGGGAGGCGCCCTTCGTCGGGGATCCGTTACGGATGACGGTACGGAGGATCGGTGTCAGTTCCTGTCACCGATAGGTGAGAATCTGCGTCCATGGCCGACACCGGGAACCGCACGCTGCGCCTGCTCTCGCTGATGCAGAGCCGCCGGAACTGGGCGGGCGCGGACCTCGCCCGCCGGCTCGGGGTGTCGGTGCGCACGCTGCGGCGCGACGTCGAGCGCCTGCGCGACCTCGGCTACCCGGTGGAGGCGCAGCCCGGCGTCGACGGGGGCTACCGGCTGGCGCCCGGGGCGTCGCTGCCGCCGCTGGTCCTGGACGACGACGAGGCGGTGGCGCTCGTCGTCGGGCTGCAGGCCGCCGCCCAGACCGCGGTCGCCGGCATGGCGGAGGCGTCGGTCCGGGCGCTGACCAAGGTCGTGCAGGTCCTGCCGGTGCGGCTCAGGAGGCGCGCTGACGCCCTGCGCGCGGTC
>NZ_SPQM01000266.1 GCF_004570345.1 Blastococcus sp. CT_GayMR20
ACGACGTCGAGCCGGTCGAGCAGGTCGAGGAACACCACCGCGAAGTCGTTGTCGGCCACGGCCCGGGACACCTCGGCCCAGTGCACCTGCTCGCGCAGGGCCCGGGCGACCGGCAGCATCCGCGAGAAGTCGCAGTAGTGCTCGTCGAGCGCCATCAACTTCGTGGTGATGATGTCGGTCGCCGTCAGCACCGGCATGTGCACCGAGAGGACGGGCATCACCTCGGCGCGCTCGATCAGGTCGGTCTCGACCGGGTGGCCACACGTCCGCCACAGGACGTCGACGAACGACCCGCCCGCCACCACCTTGACCAGCCAGTCCTCGGGTGGCTCCTGCACCTCGAGGCCCGCGTCGGCCATCACCTTGGCCGCCCGGTCCGCCTCCGCCTCGGGCACCAGGAAGTCCGCGTCGTGGTCGGGCTCCGGCGCCCCCCGCACCCAGGCGGCGTAGCCCCCGCACAGGGCGAACGGCACGTCACCCTCCTTGAGCGCGACGGCGGTGCGCTTGAGGAGGTCCCGGATCTCGTCTCGGTCCGATGGCTGCACGCAGTCGGACTACCCGTCGCGGGCCGCCGCACGCACAGCGGCGGTAGAACCGCCGCGAGCGGGGCACAGCGAGACAGTGCGCATCGCGACCTTCAACATCCTGCACGGACGGTCCCTGGACGACGGGCTCGTGGACGTCGACCGGCTCGCCACCGCGGTGAAGAGCCTGGACGCCGACGTCCTGGGCCTCCAGGAGGTGGACCGCGACCAGCCCCGATCGCTCGGTGCCGATCTGACCGCGGTGGCCGCCGAGGCCATGGGCGCCGCCGAGCACCAGTTCGTGGCAGCGCTCGCCGGCACCCCCGGCGGCACCTGGATGGCGGCCACCGGCGACGAGCAGCCCGGCTCCGCCACCTACGGCATCGCGCTGCTGTCCCGGTACCCGGTCATCTCGTGGCGCGTGGTCCGGCTGCCGGCGCTGCGGGCCGGTGTCCCGATGTGGTTCAAGGGGTCCCGCAAGCCGATCTGGGTGAGCGACGAGCCGCGGGTCGCCGTGGCCGCCGTCATCGACGGGCCGTTCGGCGAGTTCACCGTCTGCAACACCCACCTGTCGTTCATCCCCGGGTGGAGCGCCCTGCAGCTGAGCCGGCTGGTCCGGTCCCTCACCGGCACGCGCGAGCCGCTCGCGGTCATCGGCGACCTGAACATGGAGCAGCGCCAGGCCACCCGCATCAGCGGGCTGCGGCCCATCGCGTCGGCACCCACGTTCCCGGTCGAGGCGCCCAGGCGTCAGCTCGACCACGTGCTGGTGCGGGGCGGGCTGGAGGCGACGGAACCGGCGGAGGCGGTGCGGTTGCCACTGTCGGACCACCGCGCCCTCGCCGTCCGCTGCGGTCCGTCCTGACCAGCGTGCCGCAGTCGCGGACCACGCGTCACAGGTAGATCATGTCCGCCATGGCCAGCAACGGCGCAGCCCGCATCTTCACGCTCCTCGCCACGATCGTCCGCGTCGTCTGCACGGTGATCGCCGCGCTCATCGTGGTCCACGCGGTCTTCGTGCTGTTCGAGGCCAACCCGCAGAACCTGCTCGTGGAGTTCACCGCCGGCTGGCGCGACACGTTCGGCTGGTTCACCAAGAACCTGTTCACACCGTCGGACCCGAAGATCGCCGAGGCCATCAATGACGGCCTCGCCGCGCTGATCTGGGTCGTGCTCGGCAGCCTGCTCTCCAAGCTGATCGTGCGGCTCGCCCCGGCCACCAGGGCCAAGGCCTGAGGGCCTAGCGGCCCTCGACCAGCTGCACGCCGGCCCGGTTGGGCTTGTCGGTCGGGTGGGCGTAGCGGATCCGGTGCGCCGGCAGCGGGAAGCTGTGGTCCTCCCCGAACGGCGAGAGGGCGCCGGCGGACTCGCTGGTCAGCTCGGTCAACGGCGGGCCGCCGTCGTCGGACTGCCCCCAGGTGGGCTCCACCAGGTGCGCGTTCTTCGCCTTGCGCTTGGCCATGTCGCCTCCGTGTCCAGGTGCACCGCGCGTGCACGTCGGGGGTCATCCTCTCGCGAGCCGTCCCCGCGTGCACACGGTCTCCCCCGCACGGGCGGGTCGTCATTTCTTCCGGACCACTCCGGCGCCGTAGACCATGCCCAGACCGTCGGCGGTGATCACCCACTGCCCGCTGCCGACCGGGGCGGCGCGCACCTCCGCGCCGTCGAGCCCCTGCACGGCACGCGTCCGCCAGATCGCCGTGCTGAGCAGCTTGAGCCGCACGGGCTCGTCGTCGGGGTCGAGCTCGTCGTAGCCGGCCGGCTCGAAGGCGATGATTGCCGGCCCGGCGATGCGCAGCCGGCCGCGCTGCCATGGCGTGCGCGCCAGCGCACGGCGCCAGCGCACGGTGCGGACCAGCGCGCCGACGCCGACGCCGATCGCGACGATGCCGACGAACACCAGCGAGATCACGGCGATCCCCATCCCGGGGAACCGGCGGCCGGTGCTGCCGGCGAGCGCCACCGTCGCGACGCCCAGGAGGATCCCCAGGACGACGGCGATCACGCCGCCGCCCAGCCAGCGCAGGGCCCCCGCCTGGTGGGCGTCGAGGGCGGCGCGGGTCTCGTGGTCCACCCGGCCATGCTCCCAGCAGCGGCCGTGTGCGAGGACGACGTAGCGTGGACCGGATGCCCACCGACCCCCCTGCGACGCTCGCGGCCTGGCTGCGCACCCGCAGCGACGAGCAGCTCGGCGCGCTGCTGGTGGCCCGTCCCGACGTCGCGCGCCCGGCGCCGTCCGACGTCGTGGCGCTCGCCAGCCGGCTCGCCGTCCCCGTGTCGGTCGACCGTGCCCTCGACGAGCTGGACGCGGCGACCCTGCAGGTGCTGGACGTCGTCCTCCTGGCGCAGACCGACGGGATGGCGCCCGGCGACGTCGCCGCGGCCCTGCCCGACGTCCCCGGCGACGTGCTGCAGGCCGCGCTGGACCGGCTCACCGGCCGCGCGCTGCTGTGGGGCGACGACCTGCTCCGCGCACCCGACCCGGTGCGACGCGGCGTCCGTCACCCGGCCGGGCTCGGCCGCCGCGCGACCGAGCTGCGCCTGCAGCTGCCCACCGACCTCGCCGCCGAGGTCGCCGCCCTCGACGCCGACGAGCGCGAGGTGCTAGAGCGGCTCGCCGGCGACCGCCCGGTCGGCCACCTGCCCGCCGCGCAGGTGCAGTCCCAGCTCGCGGGGCAGCTCCACGTTGAGGGCGTCGATGCGGGCCAGCAGGCCCCGCTGCAGCAGCCGCCGGGCCGGTGTGCGGCCGCCGTCGGACGGCGCGTCGGG
>NZ_SPQM01000267.1 GCF_004570345.1 Blastococcus sp. CT_GayMR20
GCCGTCGGCCCGTACGCGGGGCTGCACGCCTCGTGGCGGCGCTCGTCGTCGGGCGAGCCGACGCCGGTGCTCTGACCTGGGGTCCTAGGCTCCGCGGCGTGTCCTCCGCAGCGCCGTCGTCCTCGGCCGGTCGTACGCCGCCCATGCCCGCCGTGGTCGCGGTCGCGCTGGCGCTGATGAGTGCGCTCGTGCCCGGCTTCTTCGTCCTCATCGCGCTCGGGTTCTCGGGCGGGCAGTTGTCCGCCGTCGAGTGGGGACTGCTGCTCATCCCCGCGGCCCTCACGGTCGGCCTGGTCGCGGGCGTGGTGCTGCTCCTGGTCGGACGGTCCTGGGGCCTCCTGACCGTGGCCGCCGGCGCGCTGGCCCTGCTCATCGTCGGCGGGACCGTCTTCGGCGGCTGGGCCGAGGGCGCACCCGTCTTCGCCCTGGTCTCGGCGCTGTTGCCGGCGGCCGCGGCCGCCCTCGCCGCCCGACCGGTGGTGCGCGGCTGGGTCGCCGCTCGGCGGGCGGAGCGCTCCGGGGAGTGAGCTGCCGGCGTCCGCCCGACCCGCAGGTGGGCGTCCTACGCTGAGCAGTCATGCCGTCGTCGTCCTCCCGGAGCCGGGTCCCGACGCGCCGCTCGCCCCGTCCCGCGCCGCGATCCGGGCCCGCTCCCGTGCCCGAGCGGCCGATGGTCGTGCCGTTCGCCGCGTTCTTCGGCCTGGTGGTCGCGGCCGAGGACCTCTACCTCGCGTGGCTCCTGCTCACGCCGGAGACCGGCTGGGACGCGTTCGCGCTCGTCCCGGCGTTCCTCGCGGTCCTCGCCGTGGCCGCGGCCGTGCTCGTCCATCTCGGCCGGGCGCGCAGCTGGCTGCTGCTCGCGGTCGCCGCCGCGGTGCCGCTGGCCGGTCTGCTGGTGCTCACCGTCTTCTTCGCCGCGCTCGGGGGCGGGCTCGCCTTCTGGTCCGGCGTGCTGCTCATGGTGGGCCCGCTGACCGCCCTCGTCCTCGCGCTACGGCGGCCGGTCCGCGAGTGGACGCGGCCGTTGCGGGCGAATCGCTCCCCGGTGGGACGGCGCGCTGCGGGGTCGGCCCGCTAGCGTCGCGACCGTGAGTTCGCAGAGCGGCGCCCCCGCATCCAGCACCGAGACCGCTGTCGTCGTCGTGGGAGCGGGGCTGGCCGGTCTCGTGGCCACCGCCGAGCTGGCCGACGCCGGCAAGCGGGTCGTGCTCGTCGACCAGGAGCCCGAGGCGTCCTTCGGGGGCCAGGCGTTCTGGTCGTTCGGCGGCCTCTTCCTCATCGACTCCCCGGAGCAGCGCCACCTGCGGGTCCACGACTCGCTGGAGCTCGCCCGCCAGGACTGGTTCGGCACCGCGGGGTTCGACCGCACCGAGGACCACTGGCCGCGCCGGTGGGCCGAGGCGTACCTGCAGTTCGCGGCGGGGGAGAAGCGGTCCTGGCTCAAGGAGCAGGGCATCGGCTTCTTCCCGATCGTCGGCTGGGCCGAGCGCGGGGGGTACACCGCGACCGGGCACGGCAACTCGGTGCCCCGCTTCCACATCGTCTGGGGCACCGGGCCGGCCATCGTGGAGGCGTTCGCCCGCCGGGTCCGGGCGGCGGTCGAGGAGGGCCGCGTCGAGCTGCGCTTCCGGCACCGCGTGCACGAGCTCGTCGTCACCGGCGGCGCGGTCACCGGCGTCCGGGGTGCCGTGCTCGAGGACAGCTCCGTCGCCCGCGGCGAGGCCAGCTCCCGCACCGAGGTCGGCGACTTCGAGATCACCGCGCAGGCCGTCGTGCTGACCGCCGGGGGCATCGGCGGCAACCACGAGCTCGTCCGCAGCAACTGGCCGGCCCGCCTCGGCCCGGCGCCCAAGCGGATGCTGTCCGGTGTTCCCGCGTCCGTCGACGGCCACATGCTCGAGGCGACCGAGGCCGCCGGCGCGAGCGTCGTGAACCGCGACCGCATGTGGCACTACACCGAGGGCATCGCCAACCACTCGCCGGTCTGGGCCGGCCACGGCATCCGGATCCTGCCCGGGCCGTCGTCCCTGTGGTTCGACGCGACCGGCAAGCGGCTGCCGGTGCCGCTGTTCCCCGGCTTCGACACCCTCGGCACGCTGGCCCACATCGGGACGACCGGCTACGAGCACACCTGGTTCATCGCCACGCAGAAGATCGTGGAGAAGGAGTTCGGGCTCTCCGGCTCCGAGCAGAACCCCGATCTGACCGGCAAGGACATCCGGCTGCTGGCCACGCGGGTCAAGGCCGGCATGGCCGCCCCGGTGCAGGCGTTCGTCGACCGCGGCGAGGACTTCGTCGTCGCGAGGACGCTCCCGGAACTGGTGGCGGGGATGAACCGGATCACCGGCGGGACGCCGGAGCTCGACCTGGGCCAGATCGAGCGCGAGATCGTCTGCCGCGACCGGGAGATCGCCCACCCGTTCGGCAAGGACATGCAGATCGCCGCCATCCGCGCGGCGCGCAACTACCTCGGCGACAAGCTCATCCGCGTCGCGCCGCCGCACCGGATCCTCGACCCCGAGGCCGGCCCGCTCATCGCGGTGCGCCTCAACATCATCACCCGCAAGACCCTCGGCGGGCTGGAGACCGACCTCTCGGGCCGGGTCCTGCGTCCCGGCGGCGACGTCTTCCCCGGTCTCTACGCGGCCGGGGAGATCGCCGGGTTCGGTGGCGGGGGCATGCACGGCTACCGCGCGCTCGAGGGCACGTTCCTCGGCGGTTGCATGTTCTCCGGCCGGGTAGCCGGACGCGCTGCGGCGGCGGCCGTATGAGCGGACAGGGGCGTGAGCATCGCAACGAGGAACGAGCGAGGAGCGGAGCGCCCCGCGGGAGCGAAAGGGTGACGGCATGAGCAACCCCTGGGCCGATCCGTCCACCCCGACGGAGCCGGGCCCGCCGTACTCGGGCCCGCCCGGGACGACGCCCCCGCCGTCCTACGGCTCGCCGTACGGGCCGCCCGTGTACGGGCCGCCGGCCTACGGGGCCGGGCCCTACGGCTCGCCCTATCCGCCGCAGCCGTACGGCTACCCGGCGCAGTGGTACGCGCCACCGCCCCCGCGGCGTCCCGGCCAGCTGATCACCGCCGCCGTCCTCGCGTTCGTGCAGTCCGCGATGGTGCTCATCGCCTCCCTCTACGTCTGGTTCTTCGCCTCCCTCGCCGACTTCGTGGTGCAGGAGTCGCAGGGCGGTTTCTCGCCGGCGACCGCGGACGCCCTGGCGACGGAGGGGACGGTCGTCGCGATCGTCCAGCTGGTCTCCTGCGCGCTGCTGGTGGGTGCCGGCA
>NZ_SPQM01000268.1 GCF_004570345.1 Blastococcus sp. CT_GayMR20
TCCGTTCGTCAACGACGTCTCGCCGGTGCCCGCAGGCCAGGCGCGCGCCACCGTGCGGCACACCGCGGCAGCCCCCGCCGTGGACGTCCGGGCCGCCGGGCAGGTCGTCGCGCCCGCGCTGACGAACCCGAACGAGGCCACGCTGACGGTCCCGGCGGGCACCGTGAACGCCGACGTCGTCCTCGCCGGCACCCAGACCGTCGCCATCGGACCGGCCGACCTCACCCTGCCGGAGGGCACGACGACCGTCGTCTACGCGTGGGGCTCGCAGGACGCAGGCTTCGAGCTGGCCGTCCAGACGATCAGCGGTGCGCACTCCGCTCCGTCCGGCGTCCCGGGCGGCACTGCGGGTCTGATGGACGAGGACTCGCTCCCCGCACCGCTGCTCGCCGTGTCCCTGGTCGGGATCGTCGCCGCGGCCGCGGGCGCGCTGCGTCTCGCACGCAGCAACGGCTGACCCGGCGAGACAGGGAGATCGTCGTGCGACCCGCCGCCGCCACCGCGGTCCTGGGACTGGCTCTCGCTGTCGGTGTGCCGACGGCGTGGAGCCTGACCCGGCCGTCGGCGACGGCGGGCGCACCGGTCGAGGAGACCCTCGGGACCCCGTCGGCGTCGTCGTCCCCCGTGCCGGCGCCGACGGCCCCGCGGACCCCTCCCGCGGTGCCCACCCGACCTGCCACCCCGGGGGCGCAGGAGACCGCTCCTGCACCCGTGCGGCTGACGGCACCGGCCCTCGGGGTCGACAGCGCCGTCGACTCCGTGGGTGTGGAACCCGACGGCCAGATGACCATCCCGGCCGAGGTGGACCGGGTGGGCTGGTACCGCTTCGGCCCGGCGCCCGGCGAGGACGGCTCGGCGGTGATCGCCGGGCACGTCGACGACCGGGAGCAGGGTCGGGGGGCGATGGCACCTCTTCGCGGCGCGGCGGTGGGCGACGAGGTGGTCGTCACCGACGCGGCCGGGACGTCGACGCGCTGGCGGGTGGTCTCGCGGGAGGTCATCGAGAAGCAGGTGCTGCCCCTCGACCGCCTGTTCACCCGGACAGGTCCACCCCGGCTGACGCTCATCACGTGCGGCGGGCCCTTCCTCACCGAATACCGGAGCTACCGCGACAACGTGGTCGTGGTGGCGGAGCTGGTGTCGTGAGCGAGCTACTGGCCGTGCGGCCGGCTGTCATGGGTAGCGTCATGTCCGTGGAACCCGACCCCGTGCCCGCCCTGGGCGGCGCCCCGGAGCCGGACGACCGGGAGATCGGGCGGCGCTTCGCCGCCGGCGAGGAGCAGGCCTTGGCCTGGGCGTACGAGCGGTGGGCGGGGCAGGTCCACGGGATGGCCGTCCGGGCGTTCGGTCCCGGGCCCGACGCCGAGGACGTCACCCAGCAGACGTTCGTCTCCGCCTGGACCGGCCGTGCGGGCTACCGGCCGGAGAAGGGTCCGCTGCCGGCGTGGCTGGTCGGTGTGGCCCGGCACAAGATCGCCGACACCTGGGCGCGCCGCGACAAGGAGCGCCGCCAGACGGAGGCGGCGATGTCGGAGATGCAGTCGGGGACCTCGGGTCCGGTCACGGCGGGGGTGGACAACGCGGTCGCCGACCGGGTCCTGCTGCTCGACGAGCTGGACCTCCTCGGCCAGCCCCAGCGCGGGATCATCGAGCTCGCCTTCTTCGAGGACCTGACCCACGCCCAGATCGCCACCCGCACCGGGTTGCCGCTGGGCACGGTCAAGTCGCACATCCGGCGGACCCTGGAACGCCTGCGGACGCGGTTGGAGGTGGACGGTGCAGCACTGCACGCCTGAGCAGCTGGCCCTGGCCGCCCTCCGCGAGCCACTGCCCGCCGGCGACGCCGCGCACCTCGAGTCGTGCGAGCGGTGCCGGGCCGAGGTCGCGTCCCTGCAGCGGAGCGTCGACGCGCTCGCCATCCCCGAGTTCGCCACCACCGGCGCGCCCGTCCCGCCGCCCCCGAGGGTCTGGGACGCGATCGCCGCGGCGACCGGCGTCTCCGCGACGCCGCAGTCCCGGTCCGCGGGGGCCGCTGTCGCGGAACCGTCCCCGGAGGCGACCGTCCTCCCGTTCCGTCGCCGCCGGCGCCCGCTGCTCCTCGCGGCCGCCGCCGCGGTGGCCGGTGCGGTGATCGGCGCCGGTGCGGTGGCCGTCCTCGACCGCGCCGGGGACGACGGGAACGCCGTCACCACGGTGGCGCTCGACCCGCTGGCCGACAACGAGGCCTCCGGCCGCGCAGAGGTCGTCGTCCGGGACGACGGGTCCCGCGTCGTGGAGGTCGATCTCGACGCACCCGCGCTCGACGACGACGCCTACTACGAGATCTGGCTGATCGATCCTGACGTCGTCGGCATGGTGCCGCTCGGAATCGTCAGTCCGGGGACCCAGTCCTTCGAGGTGCCCGAGGGCCTGGACCTCGACGCCTTCCCGATCGTGGATGTGTCGGTGGAGCAACTGGACGGCGATCCGCTGCACTCGGGGGTGTCGGTGTGCCGCGGCGTGATCGAGAGCTGAACGCGGACGTCGCCTAGCGTGCTCCCGTGGACAAGGACCGCCTACCGCACGAGGACCTGGCCGCCGCCTGGCGCAAGGCGCGGCCGCGTCCGGCCGGGCGGCACCTCGACAGCGCGGCCATGAGCCGGCAGAGCCACCGCGTCCTGGAGGCGGCGGCGCACCACGCACGGCACGAGGCCGAGCTCGGCGGCTACGTGGCGGAGGCGACCGCGGACGACCTCCTGCAACAGGGACGCTCGGTGCTGGGCGGCCTGGTCGGGATGGGGGCCGCCGACGTCGCGTTCGTCGAGTCGGCACAGGCGGCGCTGGTGGCCCTGCTCACCGGGTGGCGGCTGCCGGCGGGGTCGCGGGTGGCCTGCCTGCCCGGCGAGTACGCCCCGAACATCGCGCAGCTGCGCACCTACGGCCTGCGGCCGGAGCCGCTGCCGGTCGACGGCCTCGGGCGGGCCGACGTCGACGCCGTCGAGCGGCTGCTCGCCGGCGACGCGCCGGCCTTCGTGCACCTCACCCACATCCCGAGCCACCGCGGCCTGCACCAGCCCGCCGCCGAGATCGCGGCCCTCTGCCGGGCGGCCGGGGTCCCGCTGGTGCTGGACGCCGCCCAGTCGCTCGGGCACGCCGACGTCGACCTCGGCGCCGACGTCGTCTAC
>NZ_SPQM01000269.1 GCF_004570345.1 Blastococcus sp. CT_GayMR20
CCCGACGGTGTGCGCTTCAGCAACAGGAGGCGGCGAGCCGGGCGTCGGTGTCGGAACCCGTGGACGTGCAGCACGTCCCGTCGCCGGCGACGGTGGAGAGCTCGGCGTCGGTCCTGCCCTCGAGGTCCGGTCGGGCGTCGCCGGTCACCGTGTAGACCTCCCAGGGCTCCCCGCCGGGGCCGGTCACCCAGACCTTGTCCTGGACGGCGTAGCAACAGGTCGTGTTGTCCTGGACCCGGGTGGCCAGGCCCGCCTCCGCGAGCCGGGCGGTCGCGGCGGTGACGTCGGCGGTGTCCGGCACCTCGACGCCGAGGTGGTCCATCCGCGTCGGCTCCCCGGTCGCGCCCTCGAGCAGCACGAGCTTCAGCGGCGGCTCGGTGATGGCGAAGTTCGCGTAGCCCGGACGGCGCTTCGCGGGGATCGCGTCGAAGAGGCGCGAGTAGAAGTCGACGGCGGCGTCGAGGTCGGCGACGCGGAGCGCGAGCTGGACTCGGGACATGGAACCCTCCTGGGACTCAAGAACGTATTGACGCTTGTCGATACGGAACGATGACGCTAGTATCGATGTCTGTCAATACGTCGGCCACGGAAAGTTCGAGGAGGCCACGACGGTGCGGGAACTGCCGGTGCTCGACCTGCCGCAGACGGTCGCCTGCTGCGCGCCGCTGTCCTCCGAGGTGCTCGGGGAGGCCGACGCCCGGACGCTCTCCCGGCAGTTCGCGGCGCTGGCCGATCCCGTCCGGCTGCGTCTGGTGTCCCTCCTGGGCACCGCCGAGGACGGCGCGGTGTGCGCCTGCGACCTCGTCGAGCCGGTCGGCAAGAGCCAGCCCACCGTCTCCCACCACCTCAAGGTCCTCGCCGAGGCGGGCCTAGTCACGAGCGAGCGACGCGGGCGCAACGTCTGGTACGCCGTCGTCCCCTCTGCGCTCGAGGCCCTCCGGAGCGCCCTGGCCCCGCGCTGACCGTTCACCGGATGTTCGCTTGCGCCGTCGGCTCGTGCCGAGATCTCATCAGTGCGTGCTGATTGATCAGTCCTCGCTGATGGACCGGGCGGTGCTCCGGGCGATCGCCGACCCCGTGCGCCAGCGGATCGTCGAGCTGCTCGCGCGCGAACAGCTGTGCACCTGCCACCTGGTCGAGGAGCTCCCTGCCACGCAGACCAACGTGTCCAACCACCTGCGCGTGCTGCGCGAGGCCGGCCTGGTGGTCAGCGAGCAGGCCGGTCGCTACACCTACCACCGCCTCGTGCCGGAACGGCTCGCGGAGGTCTCCGTGGGGCTGGGCGAGCTCGCCTCGCGGTCCCGGCTCGCGATCGCGGTCAAGCGGCCGTGCGGCTGACCCGCCTCGCGCGGCAGGCCCTGGCGGAGTTCCTCGGCTCGGCCGGGCTGGTCACGGTCGTCATCGGCTCCGGCATCGCGGCGCAGCGCCTCTCCCCGGACGACGTCGGCCTCCAGCTCCTGGAGAACGCCCTGGCGACCGGGGCGGCCCTCGTCGCGCTCATCCTCGCCTTCGGCCCGGTGTCCGGCGGGCACTTCAACCCCGTCGTCACGCTGGCCGACCGCGTCTTCGGCGGGGTGACCAACCACCAGGTCGCGATCTTCGTGCCTGCTCAGCTCGTCGGCGGCGCACTCGGCGCGGTCGTGGCCAACCTGATGTTCGACCTGCCCGCGGTGTCGATCTCCGGCAAGGACCGCTCGGCCGGCGGCCTGTGGCTGTCGGAGGCCGTGGCCACGTTCGGCCTCGTGGTGCTGATCTTCGCCCTCGTCCGCGCCGGTCGTTCCGCGCTGGCACCGTTCGCCGTCGGTGCCTACATCACCGCGGCCTACTGGTGGTCCTCGTCCACGAGTTTCGCCAACCCGATGATCGACGTCGCCCGCACGCTCTCGGACACCTTCGCGGGGATCGCTCCCGGATCGGTGCCGATGTTCCTGCTCGCCCAGCTCGTCGGCGCCGCGGTCGCAGTGGCGACCGTCGCGGTGCTCTATCCCGATGTCCCCCAGGTCGCCGACGCCGTCGTCGTCCCGCACGAGGGCACTAACAGCGGCGACCCGGGCCGCCGCCCCGTCCGGAAGGAGTTCACGTGACCCCCGAACCGCAGGCGCTGCCAGGCCTGCTGACGCCCGAGGCCTCCCTGCACCGCCTCGCCGACGACCTGGCCGCCCGGTTCACCGGTGTGTTCGCCCGGGAGACCGTCGACCGGTACGTCTTCGAGTCGTACACGGCACTCGCCCGGACGGCCAGGGTCGGCGCGCACCTCCCGGTCCTGACCGCCAGGTTCGCGACCGAGCGGCTGACCGCACTGGCGCAGACCGAGGGCGCGATCGCCTCCGACGTGTGCGAGGTGCTCTTCGTCTGCGTGCACAACGCGGGCCGGTCCCAGATGGCTGCAGGCCTCCTCCAGCACCACGGCGGGAGCCGCGTGCACGTGCGTTCGGCAGGCTCCCAGCCGGCCGCCACCGTCGAGGACCCGGTCGTCGCAGCCATGGCCGAGATAGGCATCGACCTGACCGCCGAGTTCCCCAAGCCCCTCACCGACGACGTCGTCCGCGCCGCGGACGTCGTCGTGACGATGGGTTGCGGCGACGCCTGTCCGGTGTATCCGGGCAAGCGCTACCTCGACTGGCAGGTGCGCGACCCCGCCGGCCTGACCGTCGGCGAGGTGCGCGCGATCCGCGAGGACCTCGACCGGCGCGTGCGCTCGCTGCTCGCCGAACTCCACACCGCCGGCAGCCCGGCGTGACCTCCACCCGCGAAAGGCCCCCCGTGCCCGAGAAGCCCAGCGTGCTGTTCGTGTGCGTGCACAACGCCGGCCGGTCGCAGATGGCCGCCGGCTGGCTGCGCTCCCTCGCGGGGGACGCCGTCGAGGTCCGGTCGGCCGGCTCGGTCCCGGGCGACCAGGTGAACCCGGCCGCCGTCGCGGCGATGGCCGAGGTCGGCATCGACATCTCCGACCAGCGACCGAAGGTGCTGACCACCGAGGCGGTGGAGGCCTCCGACGTGGTCATCACGATGGGCTGCGGCGACGCCTGCCCCATCTTCCCGGGCAAGCGCTACCTCGACTGGCAGCTCGAGGACCCAGCCGGCAAGGGCGTGGAGTCCGTCCGGCCGATCCGCGACGAGATCGAGG
>NZ_SPQM01000026.1 GCF_004570345.1 Blastococcus sp. CT_GayMR20
TGGCGAGGGCGGGCGCCCCGACCTGGGCGAGGCCGCCGTCCCCCAGCGACCCACCGGCGATCCAGACCAGCACGCCGCTGACCGCGCCCAGCAGGACGCCGCACAGCAGGCCGGCCAGGCCCGCCACCACCGAGCCGCCGTCGCGGTCGGAGAACCAGCGGCCCACGGTGCCGCCGGCCACCAGACCGGCCAGTGCCGGGACCACCTGGGAGACGAACGCGATGAGCGGCACGGCCTGGGTGTCGGGCAGGGCCGCCAACAACGGCAGCGCGGGGACGGCGCCGAGTGTCACCCCGTGCACCGACACCAGGGTTCCCGAGCCGACGAAGAACCCCGGCCCCGCGGCCAGGCCGAGCACCGCGGCGGCGGCGTTGGGCAGCAGCAGGAGGGTCAGCCCGAGCAGACCGAGGGCCCCGGCGCCCGCTCCCCCGAGCGAGCGGGAGAGGGATGCGTACCCGGAGGCGTCCGAGACGAGGGCGACCACGACCACGACGATGCACAGCGCCATCGCGGTCAGCAGGCCGGACAGCACCCCTCGCAGCACCGGGAGGACGAAGCCGGGCAATCGGTCGAGGAGGTCGTCGAGGAGTCCCGACTCCCGGCCGACCCCCCAGCCCACCGCCGTGACGGCAAGCAGGAGGGACCCGATCAGGGGGCGCAGGACCCCGACGCCCACGTCCGCGGTGTCGAGCGGGATCGTCAGCAGGACGCTGATCAGCACGTGCACCAGGACCACGACGACGGCGCCGCGCACCGCCTGCCGGGGAGTGCTCAGGTCGCCGAGGCGCACGATGCCCCGGCCGGCCTGGGCCAGCCCCCACGCGATCGTCAGCGTCAGGAGGAGCGGCGCGAGCACGAGCGGGCCGGAGCCGAGAGCCAGCTCTCCGCCCTGCGCGAGCAGCCACAACCGCCCGGCCAGCGCGATCGAGCCGCCGACGGCCAGCCCGCCGTCGGGGTCGAGGGTCTGGACGACGACGAGGGCGAGACCGAGCCCGAGCAGCCCGACGAGGCTGACCGCCAGCGACGCGGCACCGGCCACCCAGGGCAGCGGCACGGCCGGGTGCCACGAGGCGTCGCGTCCCCGCCGGGAGGTGCGTGCGAGCAGGGAGACCACGTCCCCACTCTCGCAAGCTCACCCGCCGGACGGCGGGCGCACGCGCCGGAGGCGCCCCGGGATTCGGGCGCCTCCGGTCGTCGGATCAGCCGTTCGGGCGCTCACCGGAACCGGGAGTACCCGACCCCTCACCGGACGCGGTCGAACCACCCGACGGGGGCGGTCCGCCGGGCGGGGGACCGTAGGACGACGTCGGCGGCGAGGCCGGCGGCGGAGGCGGAGGCGCGTACTGCTGCTGAGGCCCCGGGTGCCCGTAGCTGCCCTGTCCGTACGGCGGGCCGGGCTGTCCCTGCTGGCCGAAGTTCGGTGCCGGCTGGTTGGCCCACTGCGCAGCGTTGGCGACACCGCCCCGCAGCGCCGGGCGGTTGCGCAGCTCCGGGAGCAGCGAGAGGACGGCGAAGAGCAGGATCACCGTCGCCGTGATCATGCCGAGCAGCGCCCAGACGGAGAAGTCGCCGTCGAAGCTGTCGAGCCACGCGAACAGGGTGAGCAGCCACGCCAGCGCGGTGATGCCGACGGTGACCCACGACCGCGGGAAGCCCAGCTTGAGCTCCGTGAACGCGGGGAGGACCGCCCAGGCCGTCGCCAGCAGGAAGAGCACGAAGGCCGAGGTCACGTTGCCGGAGTCGAAGCCGCTCAGGCTGAACCCGAAGAAGTCGTCCCCGAAGGTGAACCACGGGAAGAACGCCAGGATGAAGTAGACGAGCGTGCCGCCGGCGATGACGTAGTCGGCCATCTTCAGGCGCTTGAGGTCGAACGAGAGACCACCGCCGGTGCCCGCGGGCTGCCCGAACGGGTTGTGCGCGGGCTGGCCGTACGCCTGCGGCGGACCGTAGCCCGGCGGGGGCTGCTGGCCGTAGCCGGGCGGCGGACCGTAGCCCGGGGGCGGGCCGTAGCCGGGCGGCGGCTGCTGGCCGTACCCGGACGGGGGCCCGTAGCCGGGCGGTGGCTGCTGACCGGGGTGCTGCTGACCCTGCTGCTGGCCGTAGCCGGGCGGCGGACCCTGCGGCGGCGGGGGCTGGTGCGGGGGCTGCGGCTGCGCGTGCTGCCCGTGCTCCGGCGGCTGACCGCCCGTGGGCGGCTGCGGCGGCTGGCTGGAGGTCATCGCAGGGGCTCTCCTCGCAGGGCGTCGGGTGTGCGAGGCGAATCGTGGTCGCACCCGGCGTCATGGCGCAACCACGGCACGCGCACCGTCGCCCGTCCGTGATCGTCGTCCCAGCTGCGCAGACGCCGCCGCCCGGCGACCTGGTCGAGGTCGCCGGGCGGCAGTTGGGAGTGGACCGGCCCTACCCTGCGACGATCTCCCGCATGAGCTGGGCCGTCTCCGACGGGGTCTTGCCCACGCGGACCCCGGCGGCCTCGAGGGCCTCCTTCTTGGCCTGTGCGGTACCGGCCGAGCCGGAGACGATCGCGCCGGCGTGGCCCATGGTCTTGCCCTCGGGGGCGGTGAAGCCTGCGACGTAGCCGACGACGGGCTTGGTGACGTTCGCCTTCACGAAGTCCGCGGCCCGCTCCTCGGCGTCGCCACCGATCTCACCGATCATCACGATGGCCTCGGTCTCCGGGTCGTCCTGGAAGGCCTGCAGGCAGTCGATGTGGGTGGTGCCGATGACCGGGTCGCCACCGATGCCGACGGCGGTGGAGAAGCCGATGTCCCGGAGCTCGTACATCATCTGGTAGGTCAGCGTGCCGGACTTGCTGACCAGCCCGATCGTGCCCTGCTTGGTGATGTTGGCCGGGATGATGCCGGCGTTCGAGCGCCCGGGGCTGATGAGGCCGGGGCAGTTCGGGCCGATGATCCGGGTGGAGCTGCCCTGGGCGTGGGCCCAGAAGTAGGTCGAGTCGTGCACGGGGATGCCCTCGGTGATGACGACGGCAAGGCCGATCTGGGCGTCGACGGCCTCGATGACGGCCGCCTTCGCGAACGGCGGCGGCACGAAGATGACGCTGACGTCGGCGCCGGTCTCCTTCATCGCCTCGGCCACGCCGCCGAAGACGGGGACGCTGGCGCCCTCGAAGTCGACGGTCGTGCCGGCCTTCCGGGGGTTGACGCCGCCGACGATGGCGGTGCCCGAGGCGAGCATGCGCTGCGTGTGCTTGCTGCCCTCGGACCCGGTCATGCCCTGGACGATGACCTTGCTGTTCTCGTTGAGGAAGATCGACATCTGTCTGGTGTCCTGTCGGGAGTCGGGGCGGCGATCAGGCGGCGAGTTCGGCGGCCCGGCGCGCGGCGCCGTCCATCGTGTCGACCACGGTCACCAGGGGGTGGTTGGCCTCGGCGAGGATCCGCCGGCCCTCCTCGACGTTGTTGCCGTCGAGCCGGACGACGAGCGGCTTGGTCGCCTCGTCACCCAGGATGTTCAGCGCGGAGACGATGCCGTTCGCCACGGCGTCGCAGGCGGTGATCCCGCCGAAGACGTTGACGAAGACGCTCTTGACCGCCGGGTCGCCGAGGATGATGTGCAGCCCGTTGGCCATCACCTCGGCCGAGGCGCCACCACCGATGTCGAGGAAGTTCGCCGGCTTGACGCCGCCGAACTCCTCACCGGCGTAGGCGACGACGTCGAGGGTGCTCATGACCAGCCCGGCGCCGTTGCCGATGATGCCGACCTCGCCGTCGAGCTTGACGTAGTTGAGGTTCTTCTCCTTGGCGGCCGCCTCGAGCGGGTCGGCCGACGCTGCGTCCTCGAGGGCGGCGTGCTCCGGCTGCCGGAACTCCGCGTTCTCGTCGAGGGTGATCTTGGCGTCCAGGGCGAGCACGGTGCCGTCGGGCGCCTTGGCCAGCGGGTTGACTTCGACCAGCGTGGCGTCCTCCTTGGAGAAGACCTCCCACAGCTGGACGGCGATCGCGATGACCTGGTCGCGGACCTCGGCGGGGAAGTTCGCGGCGTCCACGATCTCCGTCGCCTTGGCCTCGTCGACCCCGGTGGTGGCGTCGATGGGCACCTTGGCGAGTTCGTCGGGCCGCGTGGCCGCGACCTCCTCGATGTCCATCCCACCCGCGACCGAGGCCATGGCCAGGAAGGTGCGGTTGGACCTGTCGAGCAGGTAGGAGAAGTAGTACTCCTCGGCGATGTCACTTGCCTGGGCGACCATCACGCGGTGCGTGATGTGGCCCTTGATGTCGAGGCCGAGGATGTCCTGGGCGCGCGCCTTGGCGTCCTCGGGGTTGTCGGCGAGCTTCACGCCGCCGGCCTTGCCGCGGCCGCCGACCTTCACCTGCGCCTTGACGACGACGGGTTGGGCGATCTCCCGTGCGATCGCCTCCGCCTCGTCGGGCGTCTCGGCGACGCCGCCGGGGAGCACGGGCACGCCGTGCGAGGCCAACAGGTCACGGGCCTGGTACTCGAAGAGATCCACGAACAGGCACCGTAGCCCGCCCGTAACCAGGTCGCTCCCCCGGGCGTTGTAGGGGTGGGGGCCGGGTGGGCCGCATCACAAGGTGCGTCACTCCATCGGGCCCCCCACACTGCCCGGCACGTGCCTGAACGTTCCCCTCGACGACGAGGAGCTCCCAGTGCGACGAGCTGCGACCGCCCTGCTCACCGCCGCACTGACCTCCGCAGGGATCGCCGCGCTCGCGCCACCGGCGGCTGCGACGGGCGACAACGTGCCGCGGAACCTGACCATCACGGTGACGGACCTCGGACCGGAGAAGCGCACCTGCTCGATCGACGCCGACCTGTACGTGCCCGCGGGGGCGACGGACGCGAACCGGGCGCCTGCGCTCCTCACCACCAACGGCTTCGGCGGGACCAAGGTGGACCAGGCCGACTACGCACAGGGCTTCGGGGAGCTGGGCTACGTGACCCTGGCCTACACCGGCCTCGGGTTCGTGGACGGCGACAACTGCCCGATCACGCTGGACGACGTCGAGCACGACGGCGCCGCGGCCAGCCAGCTGCTGCGCTTCCTCGGGGGCGACCCCTCGATCGAGGCCGTCGACGACGTCACGAAGGAGAAGGTCGTCGTCGACTCGGTGCTCCTCGAGGGCGACCCTGCGCGGCACGACCCCGCGGTCGGCATGGTCGGCGGTTCCTACGGTGGGCAGATCCAGTTCGCGGCCGCCGCCGCCGAGCGACGCGCCGGAACCGACCGACTGGACGCGATCGTCCCGCAGATCACCTGGCACGACCTCTCCTACTCCCTGGCACCGGACAACAGCGGCCTGCCTCGCGGCTCGGCGACCAGCGGCTCGGTGAGCTCTCGTGGCACCGGGGTCTTCAAGTACCAGTGGGCGCTGCTGTTCACCACCCTCGGCGTCGGCAACGGTCTCCAGGACGCCCCGAGCGCCGCCGACCCGGCCGCCTGGCGTCAGTTCCTGCGGAACAACTGCGCGAACTTCGAGCCGCAGGTCTGCCAGGCGCTGCTGGAGGTGGCCACCCTGGGCTACCCCAGCGCCGCATCGATCGCCTTTTTGCGGTCGAACTCGGTGGCCAGCTACCTGAGGGAGGTGCGGGTGCCCACACTGCTCGGCCAGGGGCAGGCCGACACCCTCTTCAACCTGCAGGAGTCGGTGGCCACCTACACCGCGCTGAAGGCTCAGCGCACGCCCGTCTCGCTGACGTGGCAGTCGTGGGGCCACAGCGACTCCACCCCCGTCGCCGGCGAGCTCGACGAGCGGAACCCGCGTGGGACCGTGCAGGGTGACGCGATCCTGGCGTGGTTCGACCACTACGTCCGCGGCCAGGGCCCCGCGCCGGCGCAGGACTTCAGCTACTTCCGCGACTGGGAGTACGACGCCACCACCGGGGACGCAGCGGATGCCTATGCGACGGCGCCGTCCTACCCGGTCGGCAGGAAGCAGACGTTCTACCTCTCGGGAGGAGGCGCGAACGGCTCGCTCGTCACAGCCCGGAACCAGGTGCGGTCGGGCACCAGCACCTACAGCAGCGTGGCCCCGATCGGGCCGAACTACACGGAGACGTCCTATCTCGACCAGTCCCGGCCGGTGACCGATCCCCCCGGCACGGCCATCCGGTTCTCGACCGCCCCGCTGACCCAGCCCCTCGACGTGGTGGGCAGCCCGTCCCTCACGGTCACGCTGGACGCCCCGGCCGTCGCGGCGTCGCAGCACCTCGGCCCCGCCGGGCAGCTCGTCGTCTTCGCCAAGCTGTACGACGTCGGGCCGGACGGTGCCGTGGAGCTGCCCCACCGGCTCATCTCCCCCGTCCGCGTCGCCGACGTGACGAAGCCGGTCACCATCGAGCTGCCGGGCATCGTGCACCGCTTCGAGCCCGGCCACCGGCTCGCCGTCGTCCTCGCGGGCGGTGACTTCGCCTACCGCGGCTCGACGCTCCCGCAGCAGGTCAGCCTGGCCACCGGTACGGGCCGGAGCCAGCAGCTGACGGTGCCCGTCGTCCCCTAGGTGCCGGCCGGCGCTCCGACGTGCTGGCGGACCCAGTCGACGATCTGGGTGGTGGTCGCACCCGGTGTGAAGATCTTCGCGACGCCGACGCGCTCGAGTTCGGGGATGTCCTCGTCCGGGATGATCCCGCCACCGAAGACGACGACGTCGTCGACGCCCCGCTCGGCCATGAGCTCGTGCAGCCGGGCGAACAGCGTCATGTGCGCGCCGGACAGCACCGAGAGCCCCACGGCGTCGGCGTCCTCCTGCAGGACGGTCTCGACGATCTGCTCGGGGGTCTGGTGCAGGCCGGTGTAGACGACCTCCATACCGGCGTCCCGCAGGGCGCGGGCCACGATCTTCGCGCCGCGGTCGTGCCCGTCGAGGCCCGGCTTGGCGATGACCACCCGGATCCGTTCGTCCACCATGGCCCGCAGCTTATGGAGCCCGCGTGGGCCCCGTCACGCTCGACCGCGGCGCAGCCGCCAGGCGGCCGCGGTGAGCAGCGCGTAGCCGAGGCCGGTCAGCAGGAGGCCGGCGCCGGGCACCGTCCACTCCAGGTCGTCGGACGACGTCGCGTCCCGCACGCCCGCGAGGCCCGCCGACAGGACGGCGACGGAGATCGCGAGCAGCGCACCGACGGCGGCGAGACGGGGCCGCAGCGACGGGGCGATCACCGAGCACAGGACCAGCGCGCCGGCCAGGAGCAGCCCACCCAACAGCGCAAGTCCGGGACGTTCCAGCAGTGCCTGCGGCCCCTCCTGCGTCACCACCGTCTGCAGCCCCGTGGCCGGATCGGTGACCACGCGGTCGGGGACGTCGGCCGCCGGCAGGGTCAGGCACAGCACCGTGCCGACGCCGAGCAGGACCGCGCCGCCGGCGAGCAGCGAGCGCACCGGGTCCAGGGCGCCGCCGTCCTCCATGACCGTGCGGCCCCACGCGACCGCGCCGGCCATCCCGGCCAGCACGGTCAGGGCGAGCGCCACCAGGCCCAGCACCCAACCAGGCCCGACCTCGACGCTGCTGGTCACGACCCGCTCCCCTGCAAGGACCTCGACCGCCGGACGGGACGTCGAACTGCTGCCCCGGTACACCTCGATCAGCGCCAGGCCGAGGGCCAGCGCGCCCGCCACTCCGGCGTAGGCCAGGCCGAACTTGGGCACGGCGCCGCGCAGCAGCCAGGCGCCGACGGCCGCGGAGGCCACGGGGACGAGCAGGCTCGCCAGGACGCCGCTGACTCCGGTCGCGGTCGACAGCTCCTGACCACCGACGACCAGGTACGTGGGAAAGGCGGCGGCGACGCCGAGGAGCGCAGCCAGCACGAGCAACGCGCCGGTGAGGCGGGCGGCGGGCGGCACGGTCCCGACCACCAGCCCGTCGCCCCGGCCGTCCGCGGTGGCGGGCGTGCCGTTCCGGGAGCGGGCTGCACCGGAGCCGCCGGCTCCGGAACGGGCGGCGGCGGCGCTGCGGCGGGCGGTGCCGGCTGTCCGGCTCGAGTCGGCGCGGTCGCGGGCGGGCCCGGTACGGGCGTCGCGGGCGGACACGGTTCCCCCTTCGGCTGTTTCGGTCACGAACCGGCCTCGATCGGTGACACGTCGGGCACGTCGATGTGACGTCCGCCACACACGCGAGTTACCTTCGGGTCAACGGAGCACATAAGTCGTGCACCACCACCCGCGAGGCCGAACCAGTTGCCACCGCCGGTTGGTCCGACGGGGAGGTATTCGGCCATGCGCGCATCGAGCGGCCCGGGCTCGCGTCCAGAGTCGCACACGGCGGCCGTGACCGACGGAGCGCCACGAGGTGCCCTGCGGAGTCTCTGCAGCACCGCCACCCTGGCGGGCGGAATCACCGAGCTGGCCTGGGTCGGCGCGCACGTGCTGATGTACCCGCTGGGCACGCGGACGACCGTCCTCCGCCCCGATCCCCGCCACCGCCCGGGACTCCAGGCCCCGACGGCCCGCGCCCTGTTCGCCGCCGACCCGCTCGCCGCCCGGATCCCCGTCGTCCTGGTCCACGGTCTCGTGGACAACCGTTCGGTCTTCTCCGTGATGAACCGCAGCCTGCGCCGTCGCGGCTTCGCGCACGTCTGCAGCTGGAACTACAGCCCGCTCCTGACCGACATCGCCCGCGGTGCCGCGGATCTCGGCGCGCACATCGAGGCCATCTGCGAAGCGACCGGGTACGACCGCGTGCACGTCGTGGGCCACAGCCTCGGCGGACTGATCTCCCGCTACTACGTCCAGCGCCTGGGTGGCGACAGCCGGGTGGAGTCACTGGTGACGCTCGGGACCCCGCATGCGGGCTCGGTGTGGGCCAACGTCGCGCCCACCCCGCTGATCCGCCAGCTGCGCCCGGGCTCCCCCGTACTGCAGGAACTCGCCGAACCGGCGCCGGGGTTCCGCACGCGGATGACGGCGGTCTACAGCGACCTCGACCAGATGGTGATCCCGACGTCGTCGGGCAGGTGCGACCACCCGGACCTCGGCGCCCGCAACGTGCTCTTCCACGGGATCGGCCACCTGTCGCTGCCCCGCAACGGCGGCGTGGTCGACGAGGTCGCCGCCACCCTGGCCGGCCGGCGCGAGGCCCTCCCCGCAGCCGTCGCCGCCGTCTCCGTCGCCTGACAGGCCGGTCCGGCGCGTCGTCGTCACGCACTGCACACATTGCGACACGTCTTGTTCGGTGCTTGGTCGCGCCCTGACGCATCGTTACGGTTCGATCACGGCACCGGTAGCCACCGGCGGACACCGCCCCGCGGACCGTCCACAGCCGCCGTCGCTCCCCCGACGGAACGCCTCGCGGCGGCCCAGAGGGAAGCGCTCGTCCGGGAAGGTGCGCCTTGTCTCGCAGCAGTGCACCGCAGGTCCTCGAGCAGACCGTGCGCGAGACCGCTCGTCCCGACGCGGTGGCGCCCGCCATCGCCGAGGCGCAGGCCGCCCTCGCGTCCCGCCGCTCGGCCCCGCGGCTGCTGGCCGGCCGACGCCTCCCGCAGCCCCCGGGACGCCGCGCGCCGCTCTGGTTCGCCGCACTCGTCGCCGGCGCCCTCCTCGCCGCCGCGCCCACCGTGATCGGCAGCCCCCCGGACCACACCGCCACCGCCTCCGACTACGGCCTCGGCGGCGTCTCCGACATCTCGCTGTCCGGTGGCATCGACGATGCCGGCGTCCGCCGCAGCATCACCGAGGCCGAGGCGCAGGCCCGCCTCGGCGAGCTTGCCGCCTCCCGCGCCGCCCGGGCACCGAAGACCGTGCTGCCCACGCAGGGCCGGCTCACCACCTGCTACTGCCAGCGCTGGGGGCAGATGCACTACGGCCTGGACCTGGCCGCCCCACTCGGCACGCCCATCTACTCCGCCGCCGACGGCGTCGTCCTCAAGGCCGGACGAGTCTCCGGGTTCGGCAACGCCGTCTACATCCAGGACGCCGAGGGCTTCGTCCACATCTACGGGCACATGCGCTACTACGACGTCGAGGCCGGGGACGTCGTGCACGCCGGCGACCAGATCGCCAAGGTCGGCAACGAGGGCTTCTCGACCGGACCGCACCTGCACTACGAGATCCACAAGGGCGACATCAACGGCCGCCCGACCGACCCCGAGGCCTGGCTGGCCGACCGCGGCGTCTCGGTCTAGCGGTTGTCCTGTCGCGCCGAGTGGGGCCCGGAGGGCTCCGCGCAGGTGTGACGCAGCGGCTCATCCCGAGTCGGGAACGGCTCGTGGCTGCGGTGTCGTCCGGAGGACGACCGTGTCACAGCTTGACGAGCGGGGCGTACCTCAGCACCAGGCGCTTGGTGCCACCGGAGCCGAAGTCCACCGTGGCCTGCGCCTTGTCGCCGACGCCCGTCACCTCGACGACGGTGCCCAGGCCGAACGCGTCGTGGCTCACCCGGTCGCCCACGTCGACGGAGATGACCGCCCGGTTGCCCGCCCCGCCCCGCAGGCCGCCGGTCGACAGCCCGGTGGCCGCCACCCGGGACTGCGCCGACGAGTAGCTGTTCGACGCCGCCGGCGCCGGCTCGAGCCGCGACCAGTGCACGGTGTCCGGCGGCAGCTCGTCGAGGAACCGGGACGGCGGGTTGTACGAGGGCTGCCCCCAGCTGGTGCGCACCTGCGCCCGCGACAGGAACAACCGCTTCTGGGCCCGGGTGATGCCGACGTAGGCCAGTCGCCGTTCCTCCTCCAGCTCGCGCGGGTCACCGAGCGCGCGCAGGTGCGGGAAGACGCCGTCCTCCAGCGCGGTGAGGAAGACGACCGGGAACTCCAGGCCCTTGGCGGTGTGCAGCGTCATCATCGTGACGACGCCGGCGTCGTCACCGGTGACCGGGATCTGGTCGGCGTCGGCCACCAGCGAGACCTGTTCCAGGAAGTCGGTGACCGTGCCGCCCGGGCTGGCCGCCTCGAACTCCGCGGCGACGGAGATGAGCTCGTTGAGGTTGTCGACCCGGCCCTCGTCCTGCGGATCGGTGCTGGCCTGCAGCTCGGTGAGGTAGCCGGTGCGGTCGAGGATGCTCTCCAGGAGCGCCGCCGGGCCGGATCCCGTCTCGACCAGCTGCTCGAACTCCTCCAGCAGCGCCACGAACTCCTGGATGGCCTTGAGCGAGCGGGTCGCGAGCTCACCGACCTCCGAGCAGCGGCGCAGCGCCGAGGCGAACGGGATCCGCTCGCGGTCGGCGAAGTTCTCGATGCACGCCTCCGCCCGGTCGCCGATGCCGCGCTTCGGGGTGTTGATGACCCGGCGCAGGCTCACGATGTCGGTCGGGTTGGCCACGACCTTCAGGTAGGCCAGCGCGTCGCGGACCTCTTTGCGCTCGTAGAAGCGCACCCCGCCCACGACCTTGTAGGGCATGCCGACGCGGATGAAGACCTCTTCGAACACCCGCGAGGCGTTGTTGGTGCGGTAGAAGACCGCGATGTCCTTCGGCTGGGCCACGCCCTCGTCGACGAGGGCGTCGATCTGCTCGGCGACCCACGCGGCCTCGTCGTGCTCGTTGTCGGCGACGTAGCCCTCGATCAGCTCGCCGTCGCCGGAGTCGGTCCACAGGTTCTTGGGCCGGCGGCCGGTGTTGCGGGAGATGACCTGGTTCGCGGCCTTGAGGATCCGCTGGGTGGAGCGGTAGTTCTGCTCGAGCAGGATGGTCGTCGCGTGCGGGTAGTCGCGCTCGAACTCGTCGATGTTGCGGATCGTGGCGCCGCGGAACGCGTAGATCGACTGGTCGGCGTCACCGACGACGCACAGCTCGGCCTGCGGGACCGGGCCGTTCTCCGGGCCGACCAGCTCCCGCACCAGCATGTACTGGGCGTGGTTGGTGTCCTGGTACTCGTCGACGAGCACGTGCCGGAACCGGCGGCGGTAGTGCTCGGCGACGTCGGGGAACACCTGCAGCAGCTGGACGGTGTTCATGATCAGGTCGTCGAAGTCCATGGCGTGCGCCTGGCGCAGCCGCTGCTGGTAGAGCTTGTAGGCCTCGGCCAGCACCTTCTCCGGCGCCGTCTGCGGGCTGTAGCTCTCCTCGTCGATCAGCTCGTTCTTCAGGTTCGACACCTGCGCGGCGAGGCTGCGGCCGGGGTAGCGCTTGGCGTCCAGGTCGAGGTCGCGGGCGACCATCGTCATCAGCCGGACGGAGTCGCCCTGGTCGTAGATCGTGAACGACGACTTCAGGTTCAGCTTCGCGGCCTCGGCGCGGAGGATCCGCACGCACATCGAGTGGAACGTCGACACCCACATCGCCCGGGCGCGCGGCCCGACCAGCGCGGCCACGCGCTCCTTCATCTCCCCGGCGGCCTTGTTCGTGAAGGTGATCGCGAGGACCTCGCCGGGCTGGGTGTGCCGGGCGCCGAGCAGGTAGGCGATGCGGTGGGCGAGCACACGGGTCTTGCCCGATCCGGCGCCGGCGACGATGAGCAGTGGCCCGCCCTCGTGGACCACTGCCTGCCGCTGGGGGCCGTTGAGACCGGCCAGCATGCGCTCGAGCTCGCGCCCGACGGAGCCCTTGGCGGTGCGCTGGAGGGCCTCCGTCCCGGGCAGGCTGTTCTGGGTGCCGGGGAGTGCCTGCTGGACGCTGCTCATGACCACATCACTGTAAGCCGGACGGGTGACGGTCCCCTCCCGGCTCCAACTGCCGTCACACGCGCACCAGGCAGCGTCGTGGTGGCCGCGGACCGGCTGTGGCACACTCGGCTCCGTGCTCGCCACGGTCAGCTTTTTCTACGGTCACCGGGATCCGGTGTCCGTCACCGCCGGCTGAGCAACCGCCGCAACAGACGCCCCGGGCCCGAAGAGCCCCGGGGCGTTCTTCGTCTCCGGGGTCCGGACGGCCACCAGATCCCGAAGGACGCCCCATGAGCACTCCCACCGCCACTCCCGCGAGCTCCGCGCCGGTCGCCGTCACGGGCGGCGACGTCGAGCGGATCGGCGAGCTGCGCACCGCCATCGACACGTGCGACGCCGAGATCATCGAGCTCGTCCACCGCCGGCTCGCCATCTCGAAGGAGATCGGCGCCCTCCGGGCCGCCAGCGGCGGCACCCGGCTCTCGCTCTCTCGCGAGCAGCAGGTGCTCGACAGGTTCCGCGCCGCGCTGGGTCCGGACGGCGCCGCGCTCGGCATGCTGCTGCTGCGCCAGGGCCGCGGCCGCCTCTAGGAGGCCCCGGCGCGCCAGACCAACACGTCCTCGTCGTCCATCGCGCTGACCTCGAGGACGCCGGCCGGCACCGGCGCCCGGTCCCGGAGCCGCTCGGCCAGGGCACGTCCGAGTGCCAGCGCTGCGGCCGGTTCGTCCGCCGTCCGCTCCGCCGAGACCCGCAGCAGCGCCGGGTCCGCGGGGTCGACCCACACGGCGCCGTCGTCCCCGAGCGCGTCGGCCACCGGTGCCGCCGTCGCGTCGTCCCAGGGCGAGAGTGCGCGCAACGTGACGCCGAGCGTGTAGGTGACCACGACCGCCAGTCTGCAAGCCGCGGCACCTTCCCGCCGCCGTATCCGCGAGATCCCCACCTGCCTCTGGAAGGCATGACGGATCCGCTCCCCGATCTCCCGCCGTTCCCCCACCGGCTGCCGCGGGCCGTCGCCCGCCGGATACGCGCGACGGCCCGCCGGCCACGTCGGAGGACGGCGGTCGTGCCGGTCATCTGCACCTTCGGCGCCGGGGCGTTCCTCGACGTCGACCCCCGGCGCGACCGGGACCACCCGTTCCGCTGAGCCACCCGGCACGGTGCGAGCACCCCCGCCATGACCCAGCGGGGACGTCCCGCACACCGCTGGGGCCGGTTCGTCCGCACGGGCGGGCGCCGGCACGGGGAGCCGGTCGGGTCGCCAGGGGGAGGACCCGACCGGCTTCCGCGGGATCGGATGTCACGTCCGGCGCGTCTCCTCCGTCTCCATGGGTGTTCCCGATGGAGAGGACCCGACATGACCCGCATCCCGCTCGACCCGCCGCGCACTCCCCTCTACCGCCTCGCCGAGTGGTACGCCCGGCGCACCTACGGCGTGGTCCCCGACCCGCTTCCGGCCATGGGGCACAACATGCGGGTCCTGGCCACCGATCTCCGGTTCGAGACCTCGCTGGCCCGCTGGAAGCGGCTCGACCCGACGCTGAAGGCGCTGGCGGTCATGGCGTCCGCCGTCTCGATCGGCTGCTCGTGGTGCGTGGACTTCGGCTACTGGGTGACCACCTCCGACGGCGTCGACCCGGTCAAGATGCGCGACGTCCCCCGCTGGCGGGACAGCGACGCCTACACCGACCTGGAGCGGCAGGTGCTGGCCTACGCCGAAGCCGTCACCGCCACCCCGCCGACCGTCACCGACGACATGGTCGCCGGCCTGCGGCGGCAGTTGGACGACGCCCAGCTGGTCGAGCTCACCATGATGGTCGCCGTGGAGAACGTCAGGTCGCGGTTCAACAGCTCGCTGGGGCTCACCAGCCAGGGCTTCGCGGACCGCTGCGAGATCCCGGCCGCCTCGTGACGGCCGCACTCGACGCGTTCGACCGCCACCGGCGCCTGCTGTTCGGCGTCGCCTACCAGATGCTGGGCAGCGTCGCGGACGCCGAGGACGCCGTCCAGGACACCTGGCTGCGGTGGTCCGCGGCCGACCGCAGCGACGTCGCCGACGCGCGGGCCTACCTCGTGCGGATCACCACCCGGCTGGCGCTCGACCGGCTGGGCTCGGCGCGGGCACGGCGGGAGAGCTACGTCGGGCCGTGGCTGCCCGAACCGCTGCTGACCGGCGGCTCGCCGGTCGGGTCGGGCCCACCGGCGCCGGAACCGGACGCGGCCGCCGAACTCGGCGAGCAGGTGTCGCTCGCGCTGCTCGTCGTGCTCGAGACACTGTCCCCTGCCGAACGGGCGGTGTTCGTGCTGCGCGAGGTCTTCGGTCTGCCGATCGCCGAGGTGGCCGCCGTCCTCGGCCGGAGCGAGGCCGCGGTCCGCCAGATGGGGCACCGCGCCCGCGAGCACGTGCAGGCGCGACAGCCCCGCTTCGACGCCGACCGGGAGGCCCACCGGGAGGTGACCGAGCGTTTCCTCGCCGCCGTCGGCGGTGGCGACCTCGAGGCGCTGCTCGCGGCCCTGGCACCCGACGTCGTCCTGATCAGCGACGGCGGGGGGAGGACGAAGGCGGCCCTGCGTCCGATCACCGGCGCCGACAAGGTGGCCCGCTGGCTCGTGGCCGTCGCGCAGGAGGGCGCTGCCCTCCCGGACGTGCGCATCGCTGTGGCCGAGGTCAACGGCTCGGCGGCGATCGTCGGCTGGTCGGGGACGGAGCCCTTCGGGTCGATCTCCCTCACCGTGGCCGACGGGCGGATCCAGCAGGTGCTGGTGGTCGTCAACCCGGACAAGCTCGCCGGTCTCGTCGCGCCCTCCTAGGCTCCGCCGGGTGACCGCGCCCGCACCTCAACCACCCGCCGAGCACGTCGATCGCGTGCTCTGCGTCCTGGCCCATCCGGACGACGTCGACTTCGGCAGCGCCGGCACCGTCGCGACCTGGACGGCGGCCGGCACGGAGGTCACCTACTGCATCGTCACCGACGGGGACGCGGGCGGGTTCGACGAGACGCCGCGGGAGCAGATGCCGGTGCTGCGCCGGGCCGAGCAGCAGGCCGCGGCGGCGACGCTCGGGGTGAGCGACGTCCGTTTCCTCGGCTATCCCGACGGTCGGCTGGAGCTCACCCTCGACCTCCGGCGCGACATCAGCCGGGTCATCCGGCAGGTGCGCCCGCAGCGGGTGCTCAGCACGTCGCCGGAGCGGTTCTGGGACCGCATCGGCGCCAGCCACCCCGACCACATGACCACCGGCGAGGCGACGATGCGGGCGGTCTACCCCGATGCCCGCAATCCGTTCGCCTTCCCCGAGCTGCTGGCCGACGAGGGCCTGGAGGCGTGGACGGTGTCGGAGGTGTGGCTCGGTGCCAGCCCGCAGGCGAACCACGCGGTCGACGTCACCGAGATGCGCGACCGCAAGATGGCTGCGCTGCGCTGCCACGTCACGCAGACCAGCCACTCCCCCGATCTCGAGCAGTTCGTCACCGGGTGGATGAGCCAGACGGCGCGGCGGTTCGGCCTCCCGGAGGGGCGCCTGGCCGAGGCCTTCCAGATCGTCCACACGGCATGACAGCGTGACCCCATGAGCGACGACCGATGGGAACAGCTGGTCGACCACGCGGAGGGCGGCGAGGTGAGCCGCGGCAGCATGTTCGGCTCGCGGGGGCTGCGGACCGGCAAGAAGTTCTTCGCGATCTGGTGGCAGGAGCAGCTCGTCGTCAAGCTCCCACCCGCCCGGCTGACCGAGCTGGTGGAGGCGGGGCAGGCGGCCCCGTTCGAGCCGATGGAGGGGCGCGCGATGAACGGCTGGGTCGTCGCCGGCGACCCGGCGCAGTGGTCCGGCCTGGTCGAGGAGGCCCGAGAGTTCGTCGCGGCCGAGGCCTCGTCCAGGGGCTCGCCCTGAGCGTGCGAAGGGTGAGGAGGACGAGGTCCTCTCAGAGCAGGCGGTTGGTCGCCGCCCACCGGGTGAGTTCGTTGCGGTTGGACAGCTGCAGCTTGCGCAGCACGTTCGAGGCGTGTGACTCGACGGTCTTCACCGAGATGAACAGCCGCGACCCGATCTCGCGGTAGGTGTAGCCGCGCGCCAGCAGCTGCATCACCTCGCGCTCGCGGGCACTGAGCAGGTCCAGGCCCGGGTCGGTCGCCTCCTCCTCCGGCACGGGCGCGGCCGGACCGGCCGCCGAGAACGCGTCCAGCACGAAGCCGGCCAGCCGCGGGCTGAACACGACGTCGCCCTCGGCCACCCGGTGGACGGCGTCCAGCAGGTCGGCCCCCGAGATGGTCTTCGTGACGTAGCCCCTGGCACCGGCCCGGATGACGGCGATGACGTCCTCGGCGGCGTCCGACACCGACAGCGCCAGCCACTTCACGTCCGGCAGCTCGGCCCGCAGCGTCTCCAGCACCGTCCGGCCGCCGCCGCCCGGCATGTGCACGTCCAGCAGGACGACGTCCGGACGCGTCGCGCGGATGCCCGCGACGGCCGAGGCGACGTCGGCGCCCTCGCCGACCACGGTCACCTCGTCGCCGAGCTCGGCGCGCACCCCGGCGCGGACCATGGCGTGGTCGTCGACCACGAACACCCGGGTCATGCGGCCACCCGGGGAAGCACCAGCTCCACCTCGGTCCCCTCCCCCGGCGCCGACCGGATCTCCGCCGTCCCACCCAGGCGCGTGAGCCGGCCGTGCACCGAATCGCGCAGGCCACGCCGGTCGTCGGACACCGTCGCCGGATCGAACCCCTTCCCGCGGTCGCGGATGAAGACCGACACGCGCTCGGGAGTCACCTCGGTGTAGAGGTCGGCGGCGGTCGCACCCGAGTGCTTGGCGGCGTTGACCAGCGCCTCGCGCGTGGCGGCGCCGAGGTCGGCCAGCGCATCGTCGACCGGGGCGTCACCCACGACGACGGGGTCCACGGTCAGCGCGTGGTCGGACTCGACGTCGGCGACCATGCCGGCGACGAGGCCCGCCCACGTGCCGCCCTCGCGGACCACCTTGGGGTCGTAGAGCCACGCGCGGAGCTCGCGCTCCTGGCCGCGGGCCAGCCGGCTCACCGCCTGCGGCTCCTCGGCGTGCCGCTGGATGAGGGCGAGGGTCTGCAGCACCGAGTCGTGCAGGTGCGCGGCGACGGCGGCGCGCTCCTCGGACCGGATCCGCGCGGTGCGTTCCTCGGAGCGGGAGTCGAGCAACCGTCGCCAGATCGGGGCGGTCGCGAGGACGACGCCGGTCAGGATCACCAGGGTCGCGGCGAAGCCGTTGCGGGCCGCGGCCAGCTGGCCGGTGGTCGCCAGCAGCAGCACCACACCGCCCGCGGCCAGCGCGACACCCCCGGCCAGGGCCCAGCGGACGCCGGGCAGGGCGAGGGTGCGGTCGGTGTCCAGCTGCCGCCAGATGACGGCGAGACCGACCGCGACGAGGATCAGCGGCAGCACCAGGTCGCCGCTGCCCCAGCTGGACACCTGGCCGAGGAACGCCAGCGCGGCGAACCCCAGGACGGCGATCGTGAGCAGCTGGCGCTTCCCCCCGGGCGCACCGAGGGTGATCCGGCCGGGTGAGGGCTCCTCCGAGCCCGGGGCGGCGACCGGCATGGTCAGCCACAGTCCGGCGTACATGACGATGCCGACGCCGAAGGTCGCCAGCACGACGAAGACCACCCGGACGAGCAGGGGGTCCTGGCGGAGGTGGGACGCCGTCCCGGACGCGACGCCGGCGAGCAGGCGACCGGAGCGCGGGCGCACCAACGGCGGCCGCGCGAGGGTCGACCCGGGCGGCGCCGTGGTCGCAGGAGTGGTCACGTACTCGATCGTCGCACCGTGGGGCCCCGCTCCGACACGGGTGATCACCCTGGAAGACCACTTCCGCGCGAACCAGGGTCGGATGGGGGCCTTCCCTGATGGTTTCCGCCGGCCGGCGTCGGCAGTCTTCTGGGCATGACAAGCGCACCGCCCCCCGCTCCTCCACCTCCCGCTCCGCCGCCACCGCTCCCGCCGGCCGACGACCAGGGCGCCTGGCCGCCCCCGCCGCCCGCCGGCCCCGCGCTCCGCTCGCAGCTGCGCCGCAGCCGCAGCGACAAGGTCATCGGCGGCGTCGCCGGCGGCCTCGCCGAGTACAGCGGCATCGACGCGCTGCTCTGGCGGGTCGGCTTCGTCGCCCTGACGCTCGCCGGCGGTACCGGCATCGTCGTCTACCTGCTGCTCTGGTTGCTGATGCCGGTCGGTCCGCACGTCGGGCCGGGCGCGGCGGTCGAGCAGCGCATCCGCCCACCGGCCGGTCCGCGCTCCCCGGTCCCCGGCATCACCATCGCCGCGGTGCTCATCCTCGAGGGCCTGCTCGCGCTCCTGAACCGGGTGTTCGACTGGGACCTCGGACCGACGGCCTTCTTCGGGACCGCACTGCTGACCGTCGGGCTCGGTCTCGTCGCGGCCGCCTTCACCCGTGGCCGGACGGCGCGCGGCGGCCTGATCGCCCTCGGCCTGGTGCTGTCCGTGGCCACGATCGCGGCATCCACCGAGCCGTGGCACGGCGGCGAGAACGGCATCGGGGACCAGGTCTACCGCGAGGTCGACGCCGAGATGGTCCAGCCGGTGTACGACTGCGGGGTCGGCGACTGCACCCTCGACCTCTCCGACGTCGACGTCAGCGACCTCGACGGCCTCATCACCACCCGGCTCAGTGCCGGCCTCGGCGACGTCGAGGTGATCGTGCCCCGCTCCGCCGACGTCCGGGTGTCCGTCGACTCCGGGATCGGGGACGTGCGGATGTTCGGCGAGGAGGACCGCAACGGCGGCTACTTCGACGGCCTCGGGCGGAGCGACTGGACCGGCGACAGGGCAGCCGAGATCGACGTGAGCATCAACGCCGGCATCGGAGACGTGGAGGTGTCCCGTGACTGACTACAGCGAGTTCCCGACCACGCCGACCGCCTGGCAGGAGCAGCAGCTCCGCGACTGGCAGACCGTGACCCCGCTGTCCACCGAGGACCCGGAGCCGCCGGCGCGCCGTCGCAAGGCCGACCTGACCGCCCTCGTCCCCGGCGCCTTCTTCGCCGTCCTCGCGATCGTCCTGATGGCCGGCGCGGACCTGCCGGTCGGCATGTGGGAGGAGGGCGGCTTCCTCTGGGCGGTGCTGATCGGCGTCGGGGTGGCACTCCTCATGTCGGAGGTGCGCAAGGCCCGGCGGAGGCGCTGACTCCCGGAGGGGGTGGGCGGAAGAGCCCGGTGAGCAGTCGCTCACCGGGCTCTTTCGCGTAACGACTCGGTCCGTTCCGTTGCCCCGCACCCCTGCCCGCAGGACATTCCGGACATGACCGACGGCGGACGGCGGGCCGGCGCCCTGCTCCTCGCCGTGCTCGTCGCGGCGACCGGCTGCGGGAACGGGACCGACGCGGCCGACGGGCCGGACGTCACCGGCCAGTGGCAGCTCGTCGAGGGGACGGCGGACGGCGTCACCCTGCCCTCCAACGGGGCGACGCTCCAGCTGGGCAACGGCGAGGCCGGCGGCGTCTCGTACTGCAACCACTACTTCGGGACCTACCGCCTCGACGGCGACACCGTGGTCTTCGAGGGCCTGGGCGGCACCGAGATGGGCTGCGAGCCCGACGTGATGGCGGCCGAGACCGCGTACATGTCGGCCCTCGGTGCGGTCGACACCGCCGCCGTCGAGGCCGACGCGCTGCTGCTCACCGGGGACGGCGTCCGGCTCCGGTTCTCCCCCGTCGCGCCGGTCCCCGCCAGTCCGCTCGAGGGCACCCACTGGGTGCTGGAGACGCTGGTCGAGGGCGAGGTCGCCTCGTCGACGGTGGGCGAGCCGGCGGTCCTGCTGCTGGACCCGGACCGCACCGCCCAGGCGTCCACCGGGTGCCGGACGGTCACCGGCACCTGGCTCCTGGAGGACGAGACGCTGATCATCGACGACCTGCTGGCCGACGGCGCCGAGTGCCCGGCCGACGTCCAGGCACAGGACGAGCTCGTGAGCGGGGTCCTGGGCGCCGGACCGCAGGTCGAGATCGAGGAGAACCGGCTCACCCTCACCGTCCGCGACGGCCGGGCCCTCGTCTACCGGGCGGCCTCGTGAGGCGTCGGCGCTACTCCCACTCGATGGTGCCGGGGGGCTTGCTGGTCACGTCCAGGGTGACCCGGTTGACCTCGGGCACCTCGTTGGTGATCCGCGTCGAGATCTTCGCCAGGACGTCGTAGGGCAGCCGCGTCCAGTCCGCCGTCATCGCGTCCTCGCTGGACACCGGGCGCAGCACGATCGGATGCCCGTACGTGCGGCCGTCGCCCTGGACGCCGACCGACCGGACGTCGGCCAGCAGCACCACGGGGCACTGCCAGATCTCGCGGTCCAGCTTCGCCGCGGTCAGCTCCGCACGGACGATGGCGTCGGCCTTGCGCAGGATGTCCAGCCGCTCCTGGGTCACCTCGCCGACGATGCGGATGCCGAGCCCCGGCCCCGGGAACGGCTGCCGCCAGACCATCGCCTCGGGCAGGCCCAGCTGCAGGCCGACCTCGCGCACCTCGTCCTTGAACAGCGTCCGCAGCGGCTCGACGAGGGCGAACTGCAGGTCCTCGGGCAGTCCACCGACGTTGTGGTGGCTCTTGATGTTCGCCGTCCCGGTGCCGCCGCCGGACTCGACGACGTCCGGGTAGAGCGTGCCCTGCACGAGGAAGTCGACGGTGTCGCCGTGCTCCTTGGCGTCGCCGACGACGTCGAGCGCGGCGACACCGTCGACTTCCTCGTGCAGGGCACGCTCTACCCGGACGTCGTCGAGTCCGGCGGCGGCACCGGGACGGCGAACATCAAGAGCCACCACAACGTCGGTGGACTGCCCGAGGACCTGCAGTTCGCCCTCGTCGAGCCGCTGCGGACGCTGTTCAAGGACGAGGTGCGCGAGGTCGGCCTGCAGCTGGGCCTGCCCGAGGCGATGGTCTGGCGGCAGCCGTTCCCGGGGCCGGGGCTCGGCATCCGCATCGTCGGCGAGGTGACCCAGGAGCGGCTGGACATCCTGCGCAAGGCCGACGCCATCGTCCGTGCGGAGCTGACCGCGGCGAAGCTGGACCGCGAGATCTGGCAGTGCCCCGTGGTGCTGCTGGCCGACGTCCGGTCGGTCGGCGTCCAGGGCGACGGCCGCACGTACGGGCATCCGATCGTGCTGCGCCCGGTGTCCAGCGAGGACGCGATGACGGCGGACTGGACGCGGCTGCCCTACGACGTCCTGGCGAAGATCTCGACGCGGATCACCAACGAGGTGCCCGAGGTCAACCGGGTCACCCTGGACGTGACCAGCAAGCCCCCCGGCACCATCGAGTGGGAGTAGCGCCGACGCCTCACGAGGCCGCCCGGTAGACGAGGGCCCGGCCGTCGCGGACGGTGAGGGTGAGCCGGTTCTCCTCGATCTCGACCTGCGGTCCGGCGCCCAGGACCCCGCTCACGAGCTCGTCCTGTGCCTGGACGTCGGCCGGGCACTCGGCGCCGTCGGCCAGCAGGTCGTCGATGATCAGCGTCTCGTCCTCCAGGAGCCAGGTGCCGGTGACCGTCCGGCACCCGGTGGACGCCTGGGCGGTGCGGTCCGGGTCCAGCAGCAGGACCGCCGGCTCGCCCACCGTCGACGAGGCGACCTCGCCCTCGACCAGCGTCTCCAGCACCCAGTGGGTGCCCTCGAGCGGACTGGCGGGGACCGGCGCGACGGGGGAGAACCGGAGCCGGACGCCGTCCCCGGTGAGCAGCAGCGCGTCGGCCTCGACGGCGGCGGTGTCGACCGCACCGAGGGCCGACATGTACGCGGTCTCGGCCGCCATCACGTCGGGCTCGCAGCCCATCTCGGTGCCGCCCAGGCCCTCGAAGACCACGGTGTCGCCGTCGAGGCGGTAGGTCCCGAAGTAGTGGTTGCAGTACGAGACGCCGCCGGCCTCGCCGTTGCCCAGCTGGAGCGTCGCCCCGTTGGAGGGCAGGGTGACGCCGTCCGCCGTCCCCTCGACGAGCTGCCACTGGCCGGTGACGTCCGGCCCGTCGGCCGCGTCGGTCCCGTTCCCGCAGCCGGTCGCCGCGACGAGCACGGCGAGGAGCAGGGCGCCGGCCCGCCGTCCGCCGTCGGTCATGTCCGGAATGTCCTGCGGGCAGGGGTGCGGGGCAACGGAACGGACCGAGTCGTTACGCGAAAGAGCCCGGTGAGCGACTGCTCACCGGGCTCTTCCGCCCACCCCCTCCGGGAGTCAGCGCCTCCGCCGGGCCTTGCGCACCTCCGACATGAGGAGTGCCACCCCGACGCCGATCAGCACCGCCCAGAGGAAGCCGCCCTCCTCCCACATGCCGACCGGCAGGTCCGCGCCGGCCATCAGGACGATCGCGAGGACGGCGAAGAAGGCGCCGGGGACGAGGGCGGTCAGGTCGGCCTTGCGACGGCGCGCCGGCGGCTCCGGGTCCTCGGTGGACAGCGGGGTCACGGTCTGCCAGTCGCGGAGCTGCTGCTCCTGCCAGGCGGTCGGCGTGGTCGGGAACTCGCTGTAGTCAGTCACGGGACACCTCCACGTCTCCGATGCCGGCGTTGATGCTCACGTCGATCTCGGCTGCCCTGTCGCCGGTCCAGTCGCTCCGCCCGAGGCCGTCGAAGTAGCCGCCGTTGCGGTCCTCCTCGCCGAACATCCGCACGTCCCCGATCCCGGAGTCGACGGACACCCGGACGTCGGCGGAGCGGGGCACGATCACCTCGACGTCGCCGAGGCCGGCACTGAGCCGGGTGGTGATGAGGCCGTCGAGGTCGCTGACGTCGACGTCGGAGAGGTCGAGGGTGCAGTCGCCGACCCCGCAGTCGTACACCGGCTGGACCATCTCGGCGTCGACCTCGCGGTAGACCTGGTCCCCGATGCCGTTCTCGCCGCCGTGCCACGGCTCGGTGGATGCCGCGATCGTGGCCACGGACAGCACCAGGCCGAGGGCGATCAGGCCGCCGCGCGCCGTCCGGCCACGGGTGAAGGCGGCCGCGACGAGACCGAGCCCGACGGTCAGCAGTGCGGTCCCGAAGAAGGCCGTCGGTCCGAGGTCCCAGTCGAACACCCGGTTCAGGAGCGCGAGCAGGCCCTCGAGGATGAGCACCGCGGCGATGGTGATGCCGGGGACCGGGGAGCGCGGACCGGCCGGTGGGCGGATGCGCTGCTCGACCGCCGCGCCCGGCCCGACGTGCGGACCGACCGGCATCAGCAACCAGAGCAGCAGGTAGACGACGATGCCGGTACCGCCGGCGAGCGTCAGGGCGACGAAGCCGACCCGCCAGAGCAGCGCGTCGATGCCGCTGTACTCGGCGAGGCCGCCGGCGACGCCGCCGATGACCTTGTCGCTGCGGCTGCGGCGCAGCTGCGAGCGGAGCGCGGGGCCGGCGGGCGGCGGGGGCGGCCAGGCGCCCTGGTCGTCGGCCGGCGGGAGCGGTGGCGGCGGAGCGGGAGGTGGAGGAGCGGGGGGCGGTGCGCTTGTCATGCCCAGAAGACTGCCGACGCCGGCCGGCGGAAACCATCAGGGAAGGCCCCCATCCGACCCTGGTTCGCGCGGAAGTGGTCTTCCAGGGTGATCACCCGTGTCGGAGCGGGGCCCCACGGTGCGACGATCGAGTACGTGACCACTCCTGCGACCACGGCGCCGCCCGGGTCGACCCTCGCGCGGCCGCCGTTGGTGCGCCCGCGCTCCGGTCGCCTGCTCGCCGGCGTCGCGTCCGGGACGGCGTCCCACCTCCGCCAGGACCCCCTGCTCGTCCGGGTGGTCTTCGTCGTGCTGGCGACCTTCGGCGTCGGCATCGTCATGTACGCCGGACTGTGGCTGACCATGCCGGTCGCCGCCCCGGGCTCGGAGGAGCCCTCACCCGGCCGGATCACCCTCGGTGCGCCCGGGGGGAAGCGCCAGCTGCTCACGATCGCCGTCCTGGGGTTCGCCGCGCTGGCGTTCCTCGGCCAGGTGTCCAGCTGGGGCAGCGGCGACCTGGTGCTGCCGCTGATCCTCGTCGCGGTCGGTCTCGCCGTCATCTGGCGGCAGCTGGACACCGACCGCACCCTCGCCCTGCCCGGCGTCCGCTGGGCCCTGGCCGGGGGTGTCGCGCTGGCCGCGGGCGGTGTGGTGCTGCTGCTGGCGACCACCGGCCAGCTGGCCGCGGCCCGCAACGGCTTCGCCGCGACCCTGGTGATCCTGACCGGCGTCGTCCTCGCGACCGCCCCGATCTGGCGACGGTTGCTCGACTCCCGCTCCGAGGAACGCACCGCGCGGATCCGGTCCGAGGAGCGCGCCGCCGTCGCCGCGCACCTGCACGACTCGGTGCTGCAGACCCTCGCCCTCATCCAGCGGCACGCCGAGGAGCCGCAGGCGGTGAGCCGGCTGGCCCGCGGCCAGGAGCGCGAGCTCCGCGCGTGGCTCTACGACCCCAAGGTGGTCCGCGAGGGCGGCACGTGGGCGGGCCTCGTCGCCGGCATGGTCGCCGACGTCGAGTCCGACCACGCGCTGACCGTGGACCCCGTCGTCGTGGGTGACGCCCCGGTCGACGATGCGCTGGCCGACCTCGGCGCCGCCACGCGCGAGGCGCTGGTCAACGCCGCCAAGCACTCGGGTGCGACCGCCGCCGACCTCTACACCGAGGTGACTCCCGAGCGCGTGTCGGTCTTCATCCGCGACCGCGGGAAGGGGTTCGATCCGGCGACGGTGTCCGACGACCGGCGTGGCCTGCGCGATTCGGTGCACGGCCGGCTCACGCGCCTGGGTGGGACGGCGGAGATCCGGTCGGCGCCGGGGGAGGGGACCGAGGTGGAGCTGGTGCTTCCCCGGGTGGCCGCATGACCCGGGTGTTCGTGGTCGACGACCACGCCATGGTCCGCGCCGGGGTGCGCGCCGAGCTCGGCGACGAGGTGACCGTGGTCGGCGAGGGCGCCGACGTCGCCTCGGCCGTCGCGGGCATCCGCGCGACGCGTCCGGACGTCGTCCTGCTGGACGTGCACATGCCGGGCGGCGGCGGCCGGACGGTGCTGGAGACGCTGCGGGCCGAGCTGCCGGACGTGAAGTGGCTGGCGCTGTCGGTGTCGGACGCCGCCGAGGACGTCATCGCCGTCATCCGGGCCGGTGCCAGGGGCTACGTCACGAAGACCATCTCGGGGGCCGACCTGCTGGACGCCGTCCACCGGGTGGCCGAGGGCGACGTCGTGTTCAGCCCGCGGCTGGCCGGCTTCGTGCTGGACGCGTTCTCGGCGGCCGGTCCGGCCGCGCCCGTGCCGGAGGAGGAGGCGACCGACCCGGGCCTGGACCTGCTCAGTGCCCGCGAGCGCGAGGTGATGCAGCTGCTGGCGCGCGGCTACACCTACCGCGAGATCGGGTCGCGGCTGTTCATCTCGGTGAAGACCGTCGAGTCACACGCCTCGAACGTGCTGCGCAAGCTGCAGCTGTCCAACCGCAACGAACTCACCCGGTGGGCGGCGACCAACCGCCTGCTCTGAGAGGACCTCGTCCTCCTCACCCTTCGCACGCTCAGGGCGAGCCCCTGGACGAGGCCTCGGCCGCGACGAACTCTCGGGCCTCCTCGACCAGGCCGGACCACTGCGCCGGGTCGCCGGCGACGACCCAGCCGTTCATCGCGCGCCCCTCCATCGGCTCGAACGGGGCCGCCTGCCCCGCCTCCACCAGCTCGGTCAGCCGGGCGGGTGGGAGCTTGACGACGAGCTGCTCCTGCCACCAGATCGCGAAGAACTTCTTGCCGGTCCGCAGCCCCCGCGAGCCGAACATGCTGCCGCGGCTCACCTCGCCGCCCTCCGCGTGGTCGACCAGCTGTTCCCATCGGTCGTCGCTCATGGGGTCACGCTGTCATGCCGTGTGGACGATCTGGAAGGCCTCGGCCAGGCGCCCCTCCGGGAGGCCGAACCGCCGCGCCGTCTGGCTCATCCACCCGGTGACGAACTGCTCGAGATCGGGGGAGTGGCTGGTCTGCGTGACGTGGCAGCGCAGCGCAGCCATCTTGCGGTCGCGCATCTCGGTGACGTCGACCGCGTGGTTCGCCTGCGGGCTGGCACCGAGCCACACCTCCGACACCGTCCACGCCTCCAGGCCCTCGTCGGCCAGCAGCTCGGGGAAGGCGAACGGATTGCGGGCATCGGGGTAGACCGCCCGCATCGTCGCCTCGCCGGTGGTCATGTGGTCGGGGTGGCTGGCGCCGATGCGGTCCCAGAACCGCTCCGGCGACGTGCTGAGCACCCGCTGCGGGCGCACCTGCCGGATGACCCGGCTGATGTCGCGCCGGAGGTCGAGGGTGAGCTCCAGCCGACCGTCGGGATAGCCGAGGAAACGGACGTCGCTCACCCCGAGCGTCGCCGCCGCGGCCTGCTGCTCGGCCCGGCGCAGCACCGGCATCTGCTCCCGCGGCGTCTCGTCGAACCCGCCCGCGTCCCCGTCGGTGACGATGCAGTAGGTGACCTCCGTGCCGGCCGCCGTCCAGGTCGCGACGGTGCCGGCGCTGCCGAAGTCGACGTCGTCCGGATGGGCCAGGACGCAGAGCACGCGATCGACGTGCTCGGCGGGTGGTTGAGGTGCGGGCGCGGTCACCCGGCGGAGCCTAGGAGGGCGCGACGAGACCGGCGAGCTTGTCCGGGTTGACGACCACCAGCACCTGCTGGATCCGCCCGTCGGCCACGGTGAGGGAGATCGACCCGAAGGGCTCCGTCCCCGACCAGCCGACGATCGCCGCCGAGCCGTTGACCTCGGCCACAGCGATGCGCACGTCCGGGAGGGCAGCGCCCTCCTGCGCGACGGCCACGAGCCAGCGGGCCACCTTGTCGGCGCCGGTGATCGGACGCAGGGCCGCCTTCGTCCTCCCCCCGCCGTCGCTGATCAGGACGACGTCGGGTGCCAGGGCCGCGAGCAGCGCCTCGAGGTCGCCACCGCCGACGGCGGCGAGGAAACGCTCGGTCACCTCCCGGTGGGCCTCCCGGTCGGCGTCGAAGCGGGGCTGTCGCGCCTGCACGTGCTCGCGGGCGCGGTGCCCCATCTGGCGGACCGCGGCCTCGCTCCGGCCGAGGACGGCGGCCACCTCGGCGATCGGCAGACCGAAGACCTCGCGCAGCACGAACACCGCCCGTTCGGCAGGGGACAGTGTCTCGAGCACGACGAGCAGCGCGAGCGACACCTGCTCGCCGAGTTCGGCGGCCGCGTCCGGTTCCGGCGCCGGTGGGCCCGACCCGACCGGCGAGCCGCCGGTCAGCAGCGGTTCGGGCAGCCACGGCCCGACGTAGCTCTCCCGCCGTGCCCGCGCCGAGCCCAGCCGGTCGAGCGCCAGCCGGGTGGTGATCCGCACGAGGTAGGCCCGCGCGTCGGCGACGTCGCTGCGGTCGGCCGCGGACCACCGCAGCCAGGTGTCCTGGACGGCGTCCTCGGCGTCCGCGACGCTGCCCAGCATCTGGTAGGCGACGCCGAACAGCAGGCGCCGGTGGCGGTCGAACGCGTCGAGTGCGGCCGTCACGAGGCGGCCGGGATCTCGCAGCGGTCCGCGAAGCCCTGGCTGGTGAGCCCCAGCGAGCTGTTGAACCGCGACCTGACGTTCTCCACGGCGACCATCATGGTGAGCTCGACCAGCTGGGCGTCGTCCAACTGCCGCCGCAGGCCGGCGACCATGTCGTCGGTGACGGTCGGCGGGGTGGCGGTGACGGCTTCGGCGTAGGCCAGCACCTGCCGCTCCAGGTCGGTGTAGGCGTCGCTGTCCCGCCAGCGGGGGACGTCGCGCATCTTGACCGGGTCGACGCCGTCGGAGGTGGTCACCCAGTAGCCGAAGTCCACGCACCACGAGCAGCCGATCGAGACGGCGGACGCCATGACCGCCAGCGCCTTCAGCGTCGGGTCGAGCCGCTTCCAGCGGGCCAGCGAGGTCTCGAACCGGAGATCGGTGGCCAGGACCCGCATGTTGTGCCCCATGGCCGGAAGCGGGTCGGGGACCACGCCGTAGGTGCGCCGGGCGTACCACTCGGCGAGGCGGTAGAGGGGAGTGCGCGGCGGGTCGAGCGGGATGCGGGTCATGTCGGGTCCTCTCCATCGGGAACACCCATGGAGACGGAGGAGACGCGCCGGACGTGACATCCGATCCCGCGGAAGCCGGTCGGGTCCTCCCCCTGGCGACCCGACCGGCTCCCCGTGCCGGCGCCCGCCCGTGCGGACGAACCGGCCCCAGCGGTGTGCGGGACGTCCCCGCTGGGTCATGGCGGGGGTGCTCGCACCGTGCCGGGTGGCTCAGCGGAACGGGTGGTCCCGGTCGCGCCGGGGGTCGACGTCGAGGAACGCCCCGGCGCCGAAGGTGCAGATGACCGGCACGACCGCCGTCCTCCGACGTGGCCGGCGGGCCGTCGCGCGTATCCGGCGGGCGACGGCCCGCGGCAGCCGGTGGGGGAACGGCGGGAGATCGGGGAGCGGATCCGTCATGCCTTCCAGAGGCAGGTGGGGATCTCGCGGATACGGCGGCGGGAAGGTGCCGCGGCTTGCAGACTGGCGGTCGTGGTCACCTACACGCTCGGCGTCACGTTGCGCGCACTCTCGCCCTGGGACGACGCGACGGCGGCACCGGTGGCCGACGCGCTCGGGGACGACGGCGCCGTGTGGGTCGACCCCGCGGACCCGGCGCTGCTGCGGGTCTCGGCGGAGCGGACGGCGGACGAACCGGCCGCAGCGCTGGCACTCGGACGTGCCCTGGCCGAGCGGCTCCGGGACCGGGCGCCGGTGCCGGCCGGCGTCCTCGAGGTCAGCGCGATGGACGACGAGGACGTGTTGGTCTGGCGCGCCGGGGCCTCCTAGAGGCGGCCGCGGCCCTGGCGCAGCAGCAGCATGCCGAGCGCGGCGCCGTCCGGACCCAGCGCGGCGCGGAACCTGTCGAGCACCTGCTGCTCGCGAGAGAGCGAGAGCCGGGTGCCGCCGCTGGCGGCCCGGAGGGCGCCGATCTCCTTCGAGATGGCGAGCCGGCGGTGGACGAGCTCGATGATCTCGGCGTCGCACGTGTCGATGGCGGTGCGCAGCTCGCCGATCCGCTCGACGTCGCCGCCCGTGACGGCGACCGGCGCGGAGCTCGCGGGAGTGGCGGTGGGAGTGCTCATGGGGCGTCCTTCGGGATCTGGTGGCCGTCCGGACCCCGGAGACGAAGAACGCCCCGGGGCTCTTCGGGCCCGGGGCGTCTGTTGCGGCGGTTGCTCAGCCGGCGGTGACGGACACCGGATCCCGGTGACCGTAGAAAAAGCTGACCGTGGCGAGCACGGAGCCGAGTGTGCCACAGCCGGTCCGCGGCCACCACGACGCTGCCTGGTGCGCGTGTGACGGCAGTTGGAGCCGGGAGGGGACCGTCACCCGTCCGGCTTACAGTGATGTGGTCATGAGCAGCGTCCAGCAGGCACTCCCCGGCACCCAGAACAGCCTGCCCGGGACGGAGGCCCTCCAGCGCACCGCCAAGGGCTCCGTCGGGCGCGAGCTCGAGCGCATGCTGGCCGGTCTCAACGGCCCCCAGCGGCAGGCAGTGGTCCACGAGGGCGGGCCACTGCTCATCGTCGCCGGCGCCGGATCGGGCAAGACCCGTGTGCTCGCCCACCGCATCGCCTACCTGCTCGGCGCCCGGCACACCCAGCCCGGCGAGGTCCTCGCGATCACCTTCACGAACAAGGCCGCCGGGGAGATGAAGGAGCGCGTGGCCGCGCTGGTCGGGCCGCGCGCCCGGGCGATGTGGGTGTCGACGTTCCACTCGATGTGCGTGCGGATCCTCCGCGCCGAGGCCGCGAAGCTGAACCTGAAGTCGTCGTTCACGATCTACGACCAGGGCGACTCCGTCCGGCTGATGACGATGGTCGCCCGCGACCTCGACCTGGACGCCAAGCGCTACCCCGGCCGCAGCCTCGCCGCGCAGGTGTCGAACCTGAAGAACGAGCTGATCGACGAGGAGAGCTACAGCCCGCAGACGGCGCCGGAGAAGGTGCTGGCCGAGGCCTACAAGCTCTACCAGCAGCGGCTGCGCCAGGCGCACGCCATGGACTTCGACGACCTGATCATGAACACCGTCCAGCTGCTGCAGGTGTTCCCCGACGTCGCCGAGCACTACCGCCGCCGGTTCCGGCACGTGCTCGTCGACGAGTACCAGGACACCAACCACGCCCAGTACATGCTGGTGCGGGAGCTGGTCGGCCCGGAGAACGGCCCGGTCCCGCAGGCCGAGCTGTGCGTCGTCGGTGACGCCGACCAGTCGATCTACGCGTTCCGCGGCGCCACGATCCGCAACATCGACGAGTTCGAGCGCGACTACCCGCACGCGACGACCATCCTGCTCGAGCAGAACTACCGCTCCACCCAGCGGATCCTCAAGGCCGCGAACCAGGTCATCTCCCGCAACACCGGCCGCCGGCCCAAGAACCTGTGGACCGACTCCGGCGACGGCGAGCTGATCGAGGGCTACGTCGCCGACAACGAGCACGACGAGGCCGCGTGGGTCGCCGAGCAGATCGACGCCCTCGTCGACGAGGGCGTGGCCCAGCCGAAGGACATCGCGGTCTTCTACCGCACCAACAACGCCTCGCGGGTGTTCGAAGAGGTCTTCATCCGCGTCGGCATGCCCTACAAGGTCGTGGGCGGGGTGCGCTTCTACGAGCGCAAAGAGGTCCGCGACGCGCTGGCCTACCTGAAGGTCGTGGCCAACCCGACCGACATCGTGAGCCTGCGCCGGGTCATCAACACCCCGAAGCGCGGCATCGGCGACCGGGCGGAGGCGTGCATCGAGAACTTCGCCGACCGCGAGCGGATCCCGTTCGCCTCGGCGCTGCGCCGCTGCTCGGAGGTCGGTGAGCTCGCGACCCGCTCGCTCAAGGCCATCCAGGAGTTCGTGGCGCTGCTGGAGGAGTTCGAGCAGCTGGTCGAGACGGGATCCGGCCCGGCGGCGCTCCTGGAGAGCATCCTCGACCGCACCGGCTACCTCACCGAGCTGCAGGCCAGCACCGATCCGCAGGACGAGGGCCGGGTCGACAACCTCAACGAGCTCATCTCCGTCGCCGCGGAGTTCGAGGCGGCCAGCCCGGGCGGCACGGTCACCGACTTCCTGGAACAGGTCTCGCTGGTGGCCGACGCCGACCAGATCCCGGTCACCGGTGACGACGCCGGCGTCGTCACGATGATGACGCTGCACACCGCCAAGGGCCTGGAGTTCCCGGTCGTCTTCCTCACCGCGCTGGAGGACGGCGTCTTCCCGCACCTGCGCGCGCTCGGTGACCCGCGCGAGCTGGAGGAGGAACGGCGACTGGCCTACGTCGGCATCACCCGGGCCCAGAAGCGGTTGTTCCTGTCGCGGGCGCAGGTGCGCACCAGCTGGGGGCAGCCCTCGTACAACCCGCCGTCCCGGTTCCTCGACGAGCTGCCGCCGGACACCGTGCACTGGTCGCGGCTCGAGCCGGCGCCGGCGGCGTCGAACAGCTACTCGTCGGCGCAGTCCCGGGTGGCGGCCACCGGGCTGTCGACCGGCGGCCTGCGGGGCGGGGCGGGCAACCGGGCGGTCATCTCCGTCGACGTGGGCGACCGGGTGAGCCACGACGCGTTCGGCCTGGGCACCGTCGTCGAGGTGACGGGCGTCGGCGACAAGGCGCAGGCCACGGTGGACTTCGGCTCCGGTGGCACCAAGCGCCTGGTGCTGAGGTACGCCCCGCTCGTCAAGCTGTGACACGGTCGTCCTCCGGACGACACCGCAGCCACGAGCCGTTCCCGACTCGGGATGAGCCGCTGCGTCACACCTGCGCGGAGCCCTCCGGGCCCCACTCGGCGCGACAGGACAACCGCTAGACCGAGACGCCGCGGTCGGCCAGCCAGGCCTCGGGGTCGGTCGGGCGGCCGTTGATGTCGCCCTTGTGGATCTCGTAGTGCAGGTGCGGTCCGGTCGAGAAGCCCTCGTTGCCGACCTTGGCGATCTGGTCGCCGGCGTGCACGACGTCCCCGGCCTCGACGTCGTAGTAGCGCATGTGCCCGTAGATGTGGACGAAGCCCTCGGCGTCCTGGATGTAGACGGCGTTGCCGAACCCGGAGACTCGTCCGGCCTTGAGGACGACGCCGTCGGCGGCGGAGTAGATGGGCGTGCCGAGTGGGGCGGCCAGGTCCAGGCCGTAGTGCATCTGCCCCCAGCGCTGGCAGTAGCAGGTGGTGAGCCGGCCCTGCGTGGGCAGCACGGTCTTCGGTGCCCGGGCGGCGCGGGAGGCGGCAAGCTCGCCGAGGCGGGCCTGCGCCTCGGCCTCGGTGATGCTGCGGCGGACGCCGGCATCGTCGATGCCACCGGACAGCGAGATGTCGGAGACGCCGCCGAGGCCGTAGTCGGAGGCGGTGGCGGTGTGGTCCGGGGGGCTGCCGATCACGGTGGGCGCGGCGGCGAGGAGGGCGCCGGCGACGAGTGCGGCGAACCAGAGCGGCGCGCGGCGTCCCGGGGGCTGCGGGAGGCGTCGGCCGGCCAGCAGCCGCGGGGCCGAGCGGCGGGACGCGAGGGCGGCCTGCGCCTCGGCGATGGCGGGCGCCACCGCGTCGGGACGAGCGGTCTCGCGCACGGTCTGCTCGAGGACCTGCGGTGCACTGCTGCGAGACAAGGCGCACCTTCCCGGACGAGCGCTTCCCTCTGGGCCGCCGCGAGGCGTTCCGTCGGGGGAGCGACGGCGGCTGTGGACGGTCCGCGGGGCGGTGTCCGCCGGTGGCTACCGGTGCCGTGATCGAACCGTAACGATGCGTCAGGGCGCGACCAAGCACCGAACAAGACGTGTCGCAATGTGTGCAGTGCGTGACGACGACGCGCCGGACCGGCCTGTCAGGCGACGGAGACGGCGGCGACGGCTGCGGGGAGGGCCTCGCGCCGGCCGGCCAGGGTGGCGGCGACCTCGTCGACCACGCCGCCGTTGCGGGGCAGCGACAGGTGGCCGATCCCGTGGAAGAGCACGTTGCGGGCGCCGAGGTCCGGGTGGTCGCACCTGCCCGACGACGTCGGGATCACCATCTGGTCGAGGTCGCTGTAGACCGCCGTCATCCGCGTGCGGAACCCCGGCGCCGGTTCGGCGAGTTCCTGCAGTACGGGGGAGCCCGGGCGCAGCTGGCGGATCAGCGGGGTGGGCGCGACGTTGGCCCACACCGAGCCCGCATGCGGGGTCCCGAGCGTCACCAGTGACTCCACCCGGCTGTCGCCACCCAGGCGCTGGACGTAGTAGCGGGAGATCAGTCCGCCGAGGCTGTGGCCCACGACGTGCACGCGGTCGTACCCGGTCGCTTCGCAGATGGCCTCGATGTGCGCGCCGAGATCCGCGGCACCGCGGGCGATGTCGGTCAGGAGCGGGCTGTAGTTCCAGCTGCAGACGTGCGCGAAGCCGCGACGGCGCAGGCTGCGGTTCATCACGGAGAAGACCGAACGGTTGTCCACGAGACCGTGGACCAGGACGACGGGGATCCGGGCGGCGAGCGGGTCGGCGGCGAACAGGGCGCGGGCCGTCGGGGCCTGGAGTCCCGGGCGGTGGCGGGGATCGGGGCGGAGGACGGTCGTCCGCGTGCCCAGCGGGTACATCAGCACGTGCGCGCCGACCCAGGCCAGCTCGGTGATTCCGCCCGCCAGGGTGGCGGTGCTGCAGAGACTCCGCAGGGCACCTCGTGGCGCTCCGTCGGTCACGGCCGCCGTGTGCGACTCTGGACGCGAGCCCGGGCCGCTCGATGCGCGCATGGCCGAATACCTCCCCGTCGGACCAACCGGCGGTGGCAACTGGTTCGGCCTCGCGGGTGGTGGTGCACGACTTATGTGCTCCGTTGACCCGAAGGTAACTCGCGTGTGTGGCGGACGTCACATCGACGTGCCCGACGTGTCACCGATCGAGGCCGGTTCGTGACCGAAACAGCCGAAGGGGGAACCGTGTCCGCCCGCGACGCCCGTACCGGGCCCGCCCGCGACCGCGCCGACTCGAGCCGGACAGCCGGCACCGCCCGCCGCAGCGCCGCCGCCGCCCGTTCCGGAGCCGGCGGCTCCGGTGCAGCCCGCTCCCGGAACGGCACGCCCGCCACCGCGGACGGCCGGGGCGACGGGCTGGTGGTCGGGACCGTGCCGCCCGCCGCCCGCCTCACCGGCGCGTTGCTCGTGCTGGCTGCGCTCCTCGGCGTCGCCGCCGCCTTTCCCACGTACCTGGTCGTCGGTGGTCAGGAGCTGTCGACCGCGACCGGAGTCAGCGGCGTCCTGGCGAGCCTGCTCGTCCCCGTGGCCTCCGCGGCCGTCGGCGCCTGGCTGCTGCGCGGCGCCGTGCCCAAGTTCGGCCTGGCCTACGCCGGAGTGGCGGGCGCGCTGGCCCTCGGCCTGGCGCTGATCGAGGTGTACCGGGGCAGCAGTTCGACGTCCCGTCCGGCGGTCGAGGTCCTTGCAGGGGAGCGGGTCGTGACCAGCAGCGTCGAGGTCGGGCCTGGTTGGGTGCTGGGCCTGGTGGCGCTCGCCCTGACCGTGCTGGCCGGGATGGCCGGCGCGGTCGCGTGGGGCCGCACGGTCATGGAGGACGGCGGCGCCCTGGACCCGGTGCGCTCGCTGCTCGCCGGCGGCGCGGTCCTGCTCGGCGTCGGCACGGTGCTGTGCCTGACCCTGCCGGCGGCCGACGTCCCCGACCGCGTGGTCACCGATCCGGCCACGGGGCTGCAGACGGTGGTGACGCAGGAGGGGCCGCAGGCACTGCTGGAACGTCCCGGACTTGCGCTGTTGGGTGGGCTGCTCCTGGCCGGCGCGCTGGTCCTGTGCTCGGTGATCGCCCCGTCGCTGCGGCCCCGTCTCGCCGCCGTCGGTGCGCTGCTCGCGATCTCCGTCGCCGTCCTGTCGGCGGGCCTCGCGGGCGTGCGGGACGCGACGTCGTCCGACGACCTGGAGTGGACGGTGCCCGGCGCCGGCCTCCTGCTGACCGGCCTCGGCTACGCGCTGCTCACCGCGGCCGCCTGGCGGCTGCGCCGCGGTCGAGCGTGACGGGGCCCACGCGGGCTCCATAAGCTGCGGGCCATGGTGGACGAACGGATCCGGGTGGTCATCGCCAAGCCGGGCCTCGACGGGCACGACCGCGGCGCGAAGATCGTGGCCCGCGCCCTGCGGGACGCCGGTATGGAGGTCGTCTACACCGGCCTGCACCAGACCCCCGAGCAGATCGTCGAGACCGTCCTGCAGGAGGACGCCGACGCCGTGGGGCTCTCGGTGCTGTCCGGCGCGCACATGACGCTGTTCGCCCGGCTGCACGAGCTCATGGCCGAGCGGGGCGTCGACGACGTCGTCGTCTTCGGTGGCGGGATCATCCCGGACGAGGACATCCCCGAACTCGAGCGCGTCGGCGTCGCGAAGATCTTCACACCGGGTGCGACCACCACCCAGATCGTCGACTGGGTCCGCCAGCACGTCGGAGCGCCGGCCGGCACCTAGGGGACGACGGGCACCGTCAGCTGCTGGCTCCGGCCCGTACCGGTGGCCAGGCTGACCTGCTGCGGGAGCGTCGAGCCGCGGTAGGCGAAGTCACCGCCCGCGAGGACGACGGCGAGCCGGTGGCCGGGCTCGAAGCGGTGCACGATGCCCGGCAGCTCGATGGTGACCGGCTTCGTCACGTCGGCGACGCGGACGGGGGAGATGAGCCGGTGGGGCAGCTCCACGGCACCGTCCGGCCCGACGTCGTACAGCTTGGCGAAGACGACGAGCTGCCCGGCGGGGCCGAGGTGCTGCGACGCCGCGACGGCCGGGGCGTCCAGCGTGACCGTGAGGGACGGGCTGCCCACCACGTCGAGGGGCTGGGTCAGCGGGGCGGTCGAGAACCGGATGGCCGTGCCGGGGGGATCGGTCACCGGCCGGGACTGGTCGAGATAGGACGTCTCCGTGTAGTTCGGCCCGATCGGGGCCACGCTGCTGTAGGTGCTGGTGCCCGACCGCACCTGGTTCCGGGCTGTGACGAGCGAGCCGTTCGCGCCTCCTCCCGAGAGGTAGAACGTCTGCTTCCTGCCGACCGGGTAGGACGGCGCCGTCGCATAGGCATCCGCTGCGTCCCCGGTGGTGGCGTCGTACTCCCAGTCGCGGAAGTAGCTGAAGTCCTGCGCCGGCGCGGGGCCCTGGCCGCGGACGTAGTGGTCGAACCACGCCAGGATCGCGTCACCCTGCACGGTCCCACGCGGGTTCCGCTCGTCGAGCTCGCCGGCGACGGGGGTGGAGTCGCTGTGGCCCCACGACTGCCACGTCAGCGAGACGGGCGTGCGCTGAGCCTTCAGCGCGGTGTAGGTGGCCACCGACTCCTGCAGGTTGAAGAGGGTGTCGGCCTGCCCCTGGCCGAGCAGTGTGGGCACCCGCACCTCCCTCAGGTAGCTGGCCACCGAGTTCGACCGCAAAAAGGCGATCGATGCGGCGCTGGGGTAGCCCAGGGTGGCCACCTCCAGCAGCGCCTGGCAGACCTGCGGCTCGAAGTTCGCGCAGTTGTTCCGCAGGAACTGACGCCAGGCGGCCGGGTCGGCGGCGCTCGGGGCGTCCTGGAGACCGTTGCCGACGCCGAGGGTGGTGAACAGCAGCGCCCACTGGTACTTGAAGACCCCGGTGCCACGAGAGCTCACCGAGCCGCTGGTCGCCGAGCCGCGAGGCAGGCCGCTGTTGTCCGGTGCCAGGGAGTAGGAGAGGTCGTGCCAGGTGATCTGCGGGACGATCGCGTCCAGTCGGTCGGTTCCGGCGCGTCGCTCGGCGGCGGCGGCCGCGAACTGGATCTGCCCACCGTAGGAACCGCCGACCATGCCGACCGCGGGGTCGTGCCGCGCAGGGTCGCCCTCGAGGAGCACCGAGTCGACGACGACCTTCTCCTTCGTGACGTCGTCGACGGCCTCGATCGAGGGGTCGCCCCCGAGGAAGCGCAGCAGCTGGCTGGCCGCGGCGCCGTCGTGCTCGACGTCGTCCAGCGTGATCGGGCAGTTGTCGCCGTCCACGAACCCGAGGCCGGTGTAGGCCAGGGTCACGTAGCCCAGCTCCCCGAAGCCCTGTGCGTAGTCGGCCTGGTCCACCTTGGTCCCGCCGAAGCCGTTGGTGGTGAGGAGCGCAGGCGCCCGGTTCGCGTCCGTCGCCCCCGCGGGCACGTACAGGTCGGCGTCGATCGAGCAGGTGCGCTTCTCCGGTCCGAGGTCCGTCACCGTGATGGTCAGGTTCCGCGGCACGTTGTCGCCCGTCGCAGCCGCCGGTGGCGCGAGCGCGGCGATCCCTGCGGAGGTCAGTGCGGCGGTGAGCAGGGCGGTCGCAGCTCGTCGCACTGGGAGCTCCTCGTCGTCGAGGGGAACGTTCAGGCACGTGCCGGGCAGTGTGGGGGGCCCGATGGAGTGACGCACCTTGTGATGCGGCCCACCCGGCCCCCACCCCTACAACGCCCGGGGGAGCGACCTGGTTACGGGCGGGCTACGGTGCCTGTTCGTGGATCTCTTCGAGTACCAGGCCCGTGACCTGTTGGCCTCGCACGGCGTGCCCGTGCTCCCCGGCGGCGTCGCCGAGACGCCCGACGAGGCGGAGGCGATCGCACGGGAGATCGCCCAACCCGTCGTCGTCAAGGCGCAGGTGAAGGTCGGCGGCCGCGGCAAGGCCGGCGGCGTGAAGCTCGCCGACAACCCCGAGGACGCCAAGGCGCGCGCCCAGGACATCCTCGGCCTCGACATCAAGGGCCACATCACGCACCGCGTGATGGTCGCCCAGGCAAGTGACATCGCCGAGGAGTACTACTTCTCCTACCTGCTCGACAGGTCCAACCGCACCTTCCTGGCCATGGCCTCGGTCGCGGGTGGGATGGACATCGAGGAGGTCGCGGCCACGCGGCCCGACGAACTCGCCAAGGTGCCCATCGACGCCACCACCGGGGTCGACGAGGCCAAGGCGACGGAGATCGTGGACGCCGCGAACTTCCCCGCCGAGGTCCGCGACCAGGTCATCGCGATCGCCGTCCAGCTGTGGGAGGTCTTCTCCAAGGAGGACGCCACGCTGGTCGAAGTCAACCCGCTGGCCAAGGCGCCCGACGGCACCGTGCTCGCCCTGGACGCCAAGATCACCCTCGACGAGAACGCGGAGTTCCGGCAGCCGGAGCACGCCGCCCTCGAGGACGCAGCGTCGGCCGACCCGCTCGAGGCGGCCGCCAAGGAGAAGAACCTCAACTACGTCAAGCTCGACGGCGAGGTCGGCATCATCGGCAACGGCGCCGGGCTGGTCATGAGCACCCTCGACGTCGTCGCCTACGCCGGTGAGGAGTTCGGCGGCGTCAAGCCGGCGAACTTCCTCGACATCGGTGGTGGCGCCTCGGCCGAGGTGATGGCCAACGGGCTGCACATCATCCTCGGCGACCCGGCGGTCAAGAGCGTCTTCGTCAACGTCTTCGGCGGGATCACCGCCTGCGACGCCGTGGCGAACGGCATCGTCTCCGCGCTGAACATCCTGGGTGACGAGGCGACCAAGCCGCTCGTCGTCCGGCTCGACGGCAACAACGTCGAGGAGGGCCGGCGGATCCTCGCCGAGGCCAACCACCCCCTGGTGACCGTGGTCGACACGATGGACGGCGCCGCGCGCCGGGCCGCCGAACTCGCCGCCTGATCGCCGCCCCGACTCCCGACAGGACACCAGACAGATGTCGATCTTCCTCAACGAGAACAGCAAGGTCATCGTCCAGGGCATGACCGGGTCCGAGGGCAGCAAGCACACGCAGCGCATGCTCGCCTCGGGCACCGCCATCGTCGGCGGCGTCAACCCCCGGAAGGCCGGCACGACCGTCGACTTCGAGGGCGCCAGCGTCCCCGTCTTCGGCGGCGTGGCCGAGGCGATGAAGGAGACCGGCGCCGACGTCAGCGTCATCTTCGTGCCGCCGCCGTTCGCGAAGGCGGCCGTCATCGAGGCCGTCGACGCCCAGATCGGCCTTGCCGTCGTCATCACCGAGGGCATCCCCGTGCACGACTCGACCTACTTCTGGGCCCACGCCCAGGGCAGCTCCACCCGGATCATCGGCCCGAACTGCCCCGGCCTCATCAGCCCCGGGCGCTCGAACGCCGGCATCATCCCGGCCAACATCACCAAGCAGGGCACGATCGGGCTGGTCAGCAAGTCCGGCACGCTGACCTACCAGATGATGTACGAGCTCCGGGACATCGGCTTCTCCACCGCCGTCGGCATCGGTGGCGACCCGGTCATCGGCACCACCCACATCGACTGCCTGCAGGCCTTCCAGGACGACCCGGAGACCGAGGCCATCGTGATGATCGGTGAGATCGGTGGCGACGCCGAGGAGCGGGCCGCGGACTTCGTGAAGGCGAACGTCACCAAGCCCGTCGTCGGCTACGTCGCAGGCTTCACCGCCCCCGAGGGCAAGACCATGGGCCACGCCGGCGCGATCGTCTCCGGCTCGGCCGGTACCGCACAGGCCAAGAAGGAGGCCCTCGAGGCCGCCGGGGTCCGCGTGGGCAAGACCCCGTCGGAGACGGCCCAGCTCATGCGGGAGATCGTCGCAGGGTAGGGCCGGTCCACTCCCAACTGCCGCCCGGCGACCTCGACCAGGTCGCCGGGCGGCGGCGTCTGCGCAGCTGGGACGACGATCACGGACGGGCGACGGTGCGCGTGCCGTGGTTGCGCCATGACGCCGGGTGCGACCACGATTCGCCTCGCACACCCGACGCCCTGCGAGGAGAGCCCCTGCGATGACCTCCAGCCAGCCGCCGCAGCCGCCCACGGGCGGTCAGCCGCCGGAGCACGGGCAGCACGCGCAGCCGCAGCCCCCGCACCAGCCCCCGCCGCCGCAGGGTCCGCCGCCCGGCTACGGCCAGCAGCAGGGTCAGCAGCACCCCGGTCAGCAGCCACCGCCCGGCTACGGGCCCCCGTCCGGGTACGGCCAGCAGCCGCCGCCCGGCTACGGCCCGCCCCCGGGCTACGGTCCGCCGCCCGGCTACGGCCAGCAGCCCCCGCCGGGCTACGGTCCGCCGCAGGCGTACGGCCAGCCCGCGCACAACCCGTTCGGGCAGCCCGCGGGCACCGGCGGTGGTCTCTCGTTCGACCTCAAGCGCCTGAAGATGGCCGACTACGTCATCGCCGGCGGCACGCTCGTCTACTTCATCCTGGCGTTCTTCCCGTGGTTCACCTTCGGGGACGACTTCTTCGGGTTCAGCCTGAGCGGCTTCGACTCCGGCAACGTGACCTCGGCCTTCGTGCTCTTCCTGCTGGCGACGGCCTGGGCGGTCCTCCCCGCGTTCACGGAGCTCAAGCTGGGCTTCCCGCGGTCGTGGGTCACCGTCGGCATCACCGCGCTGGCGTGGCTGCTCACCCTGTTCGCGTGGCTCGACAGCTTCGACGGCGACTTCTCCGTCTGGGCGCTGCTCGGCATGATCACGGCGACGGTGATCCTGCTCTTCGCCGTCCTCTCGCTGCTCCCGGAGCTGCGCAACCGCCCGGCGCTGCGGGGCGGTGTCGCCAACGCTGCGCAGTGGGCCAACCAGCCGGCACCGAACTTCGGCCAGCAGGGACAGCCCGGCCCGCCGTACGGACAGGGCAGCTACGGGCACCCGGGGCCTCAGCAGCAGTACGCGCCTCCGCCTCCGCCGCCGGCCTCGCCGCCGACGTCGTCCTACGGTCCCCCGCCCGGCGGACCGCCCCCGTCGGGTGGTTCGACCGCGTCCGGTGAGGGGTCGGGTACTCCCGGTTCCGGTGAGCGCCCGAACGGCTGATCCGACGACCGGAGGCGCCCGAATCCCGGGGCGCCTCCGGCGCGTGCGCCCGCCGTCCGGCGGGTGAGCTTGCGAGAGTGGGGACGTGGTCTCCCTGCTCGCACGCACCTCCCGGCGGGGACGCGACGCCTCGTGGCACCCGGCCGTGCCGCTGCCCTGGGTGGCCGGTGCCGCGTCGCTGGCGGTCAGCCTCGTCGGGCTGCTCGGGCTCGGTCTCGCCCTCGTCGTCGTCCAGACCCTCGACCCCGACGGCGGGCTGGCCGTCGGCGGCTCGATCGCGCTGGCCGGGCGGTTGTGGCTGCTCGCGCAGGGCGGAGAGCTGGCTCTCGGCTCCGGCCCGCTCGTGCTCGCGCCGCTCCTCCTGACGCTGACGATCGCGTGGGGGCTGGCCCAGGCCGGCCGGGGCATCGTGCGCCTCGGCGACCTGAGCACTCCCCGGCAGGCGGTGCGCGGCGCCGTCGTCGTGGTCCTGGTGCACGTGCTGATCAGCGTCCTGCTGACGATCCCGCTCGACACCGCGGACGTGGGCGTCGGGGTCCTGCGCCCCCTGATCGGGTCCCTCCTGCTTGCCGTCACGGCGGTGGGCTGGGGGGTCGGCCGGGAGTCGGGACTCCTCGACGACCTCCTCGACCGATTGCCCGGCTTCGTCCTCCCGGTGCTGCGAGGGGTGCTGTCCGGCCTGCTGACCGCGATGGCGCTGTGCATCGTCGTGGTCGTGGTCGCCCTCGTCTCGGACGCCTCCGGGTACGCATCCCTCTCCCGCTCGCTCGGGGGAGCGGGCGCCGGGGCCCTCGGTCTGCTCGGGCTGACCCTCCTGCTGCTGCCCAACGCCGCCGCCGCGGTGCTCGGCCTGGCCGCGGGGCCGGGGTTCTTCGTCGGCTCGGGAACCCTGGTGTCGGTGCACGGGGTGACACTCGGCGCCGTCCCCGCGCTGCCGTTGTTGGCGGCCCTGCCCGACACCCAGGCCGTGCCGCTCATCGCGTTCGTCTCCCAGGTGGTCCCGGCACTGGCCGGTCTGGTGGCCGGCGGCACCGTGGGCCGCTGGTTCTCCGACCGCGACGGCGGCTCGGTGGTGGCGGGCCTGGCCGGCCTGCTGTGCGGCGTCCTGCTGGGCGCGGTCAGCGGCGTGCTGGTCTGGATCGCCGGTGGGTCGCTGGGGGACGGCGGCCTCGCCCAGGTCGGGGCGCCCGCCCTCGCCA
>NZ_SPQM01000270.1 GCF_004570345.1 Blastococcus sp. CT_GayMR20
CGGCCAGCGCGCGGGTCAGGTCACCTGATCGGGGCCGGATCCCGTCTCAGGCGGGCGTGGTCTCGATCCCGCTGACCCGGACGGTCGCGCCCGGCTCGTGCCGGGCCTGCTCGGCCACCGCGGCAGCGACCGCCGTCGTGACCTCCGGGTCGAACACGCTCGGGATGATGTAGTTGGCGTTGAGCTGGTCGTCCCGGACGACGGCGGCCAGCGCGTCGGCCGCGGCGAGCAACATGCCGTCGCTGATCTCGGTGGCTCGGGCGTCGAGCAGTCCGCGGAAGACGCCCGGGAACGCCAGCACGTTGTTGATCTGGTTCGGCAGGTCCGAGCGGCCGGACGCCACGATCGTCGCGTGCTCCCGGGCCCGCACCGGATCGACCTCCGGGGTGGGGTTCGCCATCGGGAAGATGATCGAGCGCTCGTTCATGCGGGCCAGGTCCTCGACCGCGAGCACGTTCCCCGCGCTCACCCCGATGAAGACGTCGGCGCCGTCGAGCGCGTCGGGCAGCTCGCCGCGGCGGCGACCCGGGTTGGTCCGCTGAGCCAGATCACGCTTGGCGGGGCCGAGCCGGTCGTCGTCGGGGGACAGGATGCCCTCGCGGTCCCAGACGAGGACCTGCCCGGCACCGGCCTGCAGCAGGAGGTGGACGATCGCCGTCCCCGCGGCACCCCCGCCGGCGACCACGATCTTCACGTCGGGCAGCCGCTTGTCCACCACGCGCAGCGCGTTCTTCAGCGCGGCCAGCGCGACGATCGCCGTCCCGTGCTGGTCGTCGTGGAACACGGGGATGTCCAGCTTGTCGCGCAGCCGCTTCTCGATCTCGAAGCAGCGGGGCGCGGCGATGTCCTCGAGGTTGATGCCGCCGAAGCCGGGGGCGATGAGCTCCACGGTGCGCACGATCTCGTCGACGTCCTGGGTGTCGAGGCAGATCGGCCACGCGTCGATGTCGGCGAACCGCTTGAACAGCGCGGCCTTGCCCTCCATGACCGGCAGCGCGGCGCCCGGCCCGATGTCGCCGAGCCCCAGGACGGCGGAGCCGTCGGTGACCACCGCGACGGTGTTGCCCTTGATCGTGAGCCGGCGGACGTCCTCCGGGTGGTCGGCCAGCGCGAGGCAGACCCGCGCGACGCCGGGCGTGTAGGCCATCGAGAGGTCGTCGCGGGTCTTGAGCGGCACCTTGGAGGCGACCTCGAGTTTGCCGCCGAGGTGCAGCAGGAACGTGCGGTCGCTGACCTTGCGGACCGTGACGCCCGGGACCGTCCGCAGCGCGTCGACCATCTCCTCGGAGTGAGCGGCATCGGCGGCCGAGCAGGTGACGTCGACGGTGAGGCCGTCGGAGCGGGAGTCGACCACGTCGATGGCCGTGACCGCACCACCCGCCGTCCCCACGGCGGTGGCGATCCGGCCGATCGAGGCCGGGTCGCCGTCGGAGGTGAGTCGCACGGTGATCGAGTACGACGCGGAGGTCACCGGCCCACGGGGGACGGTCGGGGCAACGGGCTCGTCGGTACCGGCGGCCGGCGTGGTCTCAGTGCTCATGGCGTGCGCCATCGTCCCACCGGCACAGGGCCGAGTGTCGCTCAGCCCACCGTGCGGGAGGCGGAACCTTCGGCTCTCGCCTTGAGCCCGGCGCAGAACTGCCGGAACGACGGGTTCAGGTCCGGGGTCGTGCGGCCCAGCAGCGCGGCAAACGTGCCCGAATGGTCCTCCCGCACCGTGAGCACGGTGCCGCCGTCGTCCTGGGCGTCGAGGGAGTAGGTGCGCTCGATGACCGCCATGCCGAACGGCAGTCCGCCGCGCCAGCGCATCGCCTCGGAGGGCCGCAGCTCGGTGACGGTCACCGAGAACGGGCGGCTGCGGATCATGGTCGCGTAGATCGTCAGCCGCTCCCCGAGCGCGACGGTCCCCTCGACCCGGTCCACGCCCGAGTCCCAGTCCCGCCAGCTGCCGACGTCGGTGAGCAGCGCCCACACCTCGGCCGGGCTCGCGTCGATCCGGGTCACCGCCTCGAAGCTCCGCACGCCCGGCAGTCTGCTCCGCCCGCCGGGGGACGGCCAGAGGTCAGGCCCGCAGCCGCGGTGGGGAGACGTCGAGCTCGCGCCCGGCCGACGCGGCGGCGGAGAGCTCGCGCCCCCATCGGTTGAGCCCCGCGACGTCGATGCCGTGCGGCGGCTGCGCCACGTAGTGCGCGATGTTGCCGGCGCCGCGATCGAGCAGGGTGGCCGCACCGCGCCGGTTGCCGCGGGCGGCATGGGTGAGCCCGACCGCCAGCTGGGCCAGCCCGCGCCAGAGCTGCCGCTCGGCCTCCGGGGCGGACTTCCACGCGTCCTCGAGCACCTCGTGGGCGTGGAACGGCCGCCCGGCGTCGAGCAGTGCCTGAGCCTCGGCGAGCGAGTCGGGGGGCTCCCTGACGACGCCCTCCGGGGCCCGCTCCTCGCCGACCGCGCCGTAGGGCAGGGGCCGGCCCAGCGCGTCCCGGGGCCGCGCGTTGCGGGCACGGCCCTCCGCGTCGCGGTCCCGTTCGGTGCTCACCCGCCCGATCCTGCACCAGCCTCCTCCGGGAATCCGTTGCATCCAACCGGATCGGGTGCCCGGAAGAGGGGGCACGAGCCGTCCGCCATCGGAAAGGATCCTCCGTGAGCACGATCCGCACGTTCAGCCGCGCTGCCGGTGCTGTCGGCGTCGCCGGCGCGCTGGTCCTCCTCGCCACGCCCGCGACGGCCGCCGAGACCGCCACCGTCTCGGTCCTGCACGCCGTCCCGGAGACCCCGGTCGACGTCTACGCCAACGGCGAGCGCCTGCTCGACGACTTCCAGCCCGGCACGCTCACCGACCCGCTCCAGCTGCCGGCCGGGAGCTACGACATCCAGGTCTTCGCGGCCGACGCCGCCGACAACTCCGGGAGCGCCCTGTTCGGCGCCACTGCGCAGGTGCCCGCGGGCGCCGACGCCACGGTCGTCGCGCACCTGAACGAAGGTGGGCAGCCCACCCTCACTCCGTTCGTCA
>NZ_SPQM01000271.1 GCF_004570345.1 Blastococcus sp. CT_GayMR20
CCCCGCTCGCCCATCGGATCCGGGCGGTGCTCCGGAGCCAGGGGTCACCCGCCCACGTGCCGTCCGTCGTCCTGGCCGTCGACGACCTGCCGACGACGCACAACGGCAAGCTGTCCGAGGGCGCGGCGCGCGACGTCCTCAACGGCTCGGCCGCGCGGAACCTGACCGCCCTGCGCAACCCCGGGTCCCTGGCGTCCATCGCTGCGGCGTACCAGGCGGCGACCGTCGCCACGACCGCCGAGAGCCCCGACGAGGCCACGGCCGACCGCGTCACCGGAATCGTGCGGCGGGTGTTCGGCGAGCTCCTCGGCAGCCCCGTGGCGGACGACGTGAACTTCTTCGACGCCGGGGGGACGTCCCGCCAGTCGATGACGCTCCTGCGCCGGCTCCGGCTGGAGCTGGACCGGCCGCTGCCGATGGACGCCTTCCTCGCCGAGCCGACCGTCACGGGCGTCACCCGCGCACTGTCGGCGCCGGTCGAGGAGCAGCGGGCCGTCGAGGCGCTGCGCCCCGGCGACCCGGCACTCCCACCCCTCTACCTGATCCACGGCGCGTACGGGGATCTCGACAGCTTCCAGTTCCTCCTCGAGCACCTCGCCGTGCGCTGCGCCGTCCGGGGTGTCAACGGCTCGCTCACGACCCCGGACGGTGCGCGGCGGCCCGTCGCGGACGTCGCCGCCGCACACGTCGCGGAGGTGACGGCCGCGCAGCCCGACGGGCCGATGAGCCTGGCGGGGTACTCCTTCGGCGGGCTGGTCGCCTACGAGATGGCCTGCCAGCTGGTGGCCGCAGGGCGGGAGGTCGCCTTCCTCGGCCTCCTGGACGTGCGTCCGCCGGTGCGCGGACTCACCCGCGTCGAGCAGCTCGTCAAGCGCGCGGCGGCGGTCCTGGCGACCCTCACCCCGGGCCTGCGCGTCCGGAGCCCCATCCAGGCGGTCGCCGACCTCTTCCGGAACGCCCCTCGGTCCGCGGACGCGGCGGAGGAGGCGGCCGCGGCCGGAACGTACGACCAGTACGTCTGGCGTCCCTACGGAGGACGCGTGACGTTCTTCCGGGTGACCCGGCGCATCCCGGTCATCGAGCACTTCATGTACGCCTGGCGTCGTGTGGCACCGGACCTGAGGACCGTCGACACCCCCGGCGCCCACCACGACATGCTCGGCCGGGAGAACAGCGTCGTCCTGGCCGCTCGCCTCTCCGAGCAGCTCCGGACGTCCGGCGCCGGCTGACGCGCGGACGTCCGCCCGGCGGTCAGAACGACGTGACGACGGCGATGCCGGGCCGCCGGCCCACCTCGGCGAGCGCGGCCCCGGCGTCGTCGAGCGCCAGCTCCCGCGTCACCAGGCGCCCGGGGTCCAGGCGGCCGGCCGCGATCAGGCCGAGCAGCTCCGGATAGGCGTGCGCGGCCATGCCGTGGCTGCCGGACAGCTGCAGCTCCCGGGCGATGACGAGGTCCATCGGGACCTCGGGACGCCCCTCTGCCGGGGGCAGCAGGCCGACCTGCACGTGCCGGCCCCGAGGGCGGAGGCTGCGCACCGAGTTCGTGCAGGTGACGGCGGCGCCCAGGGCGTCGAGCGACAGGTGCGCTCCCCCGCCCGTGAGGTCCGCGACGGCGGCCGGGACGTCCGTGCCGCCGTCCAGCACGTGGTCGGCACCCAGCTCCCGGGCGAGCTCCAGGGCGCCGGCCGAGACGTCGACCGCGACCACCCGCGCGCCGGCCGCGGCGGCGATCTGCACGGCCGAGAGGCCGACGCCGCCGCAGCCGTGCACCACCACCCACTCCCCCGCACGCACGCCGCCGATCTGCACCACGGCGCGGAAGGCGGTGGCGTAGCGGCAGCCCAGTGCCGCGGCGGTGGACAGGTCGAGCTCCGCCGGAACGGCGACGAGGTTGACGTCGGCCGCGTCGAGGGCGACGAACCCCGCCAGCGACCCCCAGTGCGTGAATCCGGGCTGCGTCTGCCGCGCGCAGACCTGGTGGTCGCCGGCCGCGCACTGCGCGCACCGGCCGCAGGCGTTGACGAACGGGACGGTCACCCGGTCGCCGGGCGACCAACGGGCGACACCGGCGCCGACCGCCTCGACCGTGCCCGCCAGCTCGTGCCCCGGCACGTGCGGCAGGACGACGCCCGGGTCGTGGCCCTGCCAGCCGTGCCAGTCGCTGCGGCAGATGCCGCTGGCGGCCACCCGGACGACGACACCGCCGGGCGCCGGGTCCGGAGCAGGCACCTCGCGCACCTCGAGCGGACCACCGAAGGAGTCGAAGAGCAGCGCGCGCACGACCGCCAGCCTGCCGTGCGCCCACCGGCGGCGTGTGCCCGGCCGGGCACACTGTCGCCGTGGACGACCTCGCCGCCCTCCGCCTGGCCTGCGACCGTGCGCTGACGGGGCACGGCCCGCAGACCGCGGCCGACCTGCTGGCGACGATCCCGCCGGACACCGCGATCGACCGCTACGGCCACGGCGGCGTGGTGGCCGAGCTGGAGGCGGAGACCGCCGAGGTGCTCGGCCAGGCCGCCGCCGTCTACCTGCCGAGCGGGGTGATGGCGCAGCTGTCGGTGCTGCGGGTGCACGCGGACCGACGGGGACGGCGCGCCGTCGTGTTCCACCCGGAGTGCCACCTCCGCGAGCACGAGGACCAGGCGCTGGAGCGGCTGCACGGCCTGATCGGCCGGCCGGCCGGCGACCGCAACCGGCTGTTGCTGCGCGCCGACCTCGACGACGTCGCCGAGGCCCCGGCCGCGCTGCTCGTCGAACTGCCGCAGCGGGACCTCGGCGGGCGGCTCCCCCCGTGGGACGACCTCGTGGCCCAGGTGGACTGGGCGCGCGACCGGGGCGCG
>NZ_SPQM01000272.1 GCF_004570345.1 Blastococcus sp. CT_GayMR20
GTCGGTGACGTCGCCCATCGGCAGCGACTCGGTCGTGGCGACCAGGTCGTCCCGGAGCCGCGACCAGACGCTGCGCGGCACGTAGGCGCGCGAGGCCGCCGAGCACTTCTGCCCCTGGAACTCGAACGCGCCGCGGACCAGCGCGGTGCGCAGCACGTCGACGTCGGCCGAGGGGTGGGCGACGACGAAGTCCTTGCCGCCGGTCTCCCCCACGATGCGCGGGTAGCCGCGGTAGGAAGCGATGTTCTCCCCCACCGTGCGCCACAGGTGCTGGAACACCGCGGTGGAGCCGGTGAAGTGGATGCCGGCCAGGTCGCGGTCGGCGAGGGCGACCTCGGAGACGGGGATCCCGTCGCCGGTGACCATGTTGATGACGCCGGGAGGAAGGCCGGCCGCCTCGAGCAGCCGCATCACGTGGTGCGCGGCGAACTGCTGCGTGGGTGAGGGCTTCCAGACCACCGTGTTCCCCATCAGCGCCGGCGCCGTCGGCAGGTTGCCGGCGATCGCGGTGAAGTTGAACGGCGTGATCGCGTAGACGAAGCCCTCGAGCGGGCGGTGGTCGACCCGGTTCCAGACGCCCGTCGACGACTCCGGCTGCTCGGCGAGGATCTGCCGGGCGAAGTGCACGTTGTAGCGCCAGAAGTCGATCAGCTCGCAGGCCGCGTCGATCTCGGCCTGGTAGGCGGTCTTGCTCTGGCCGAGCATCGTGGCGCCGTTGAGCGTCTGCCGCCACGGCCCGGCGAGCAGGTCGGCGGCCTTGAGGAACACCGCGGCGCGGTCGTCGAAGGACAGCTCGGCCCAGCCGGGCGCCGCGTCCTTCGCCGACCGGACGGCCTCCTCGGCGTCGGCGTGGGTCGCCTGCGCGGACGTGCCCAGGACGGCGGAGTGCCGGTGCGGCTGGACGACCTCGAACTTCTCCCCCGAGGCCATCCGCTGCCGGCCGCCGATCGTGCTGGTCAGCTCCAGGCCCTGGTCGGCCAGCTCGGGCAACCGCGCCTCCAGAGCGGCGCGCTCGGGCGAGCCGGGGGCGTAGGTCAGCACCGGCTCGTTGTGCGGGGCGGGAACACGGGTGACGGCGTCCATGGCGGGACCTCTCAGGATTTCGTGACGAGCGAGCGGAGGAAGAAGCCGACGTTGGCCGGGCGCTCGGCCAGCCGGCGCATGAAGTAGGCGTACCAGTCGATGCCGTACGGGACGTAGGCGCGCACGGTCGTGCCGGCGGTGGCCAGCCGTCGCTGCTCGTCGGGCCGGATGCCGTAGAGCATCTGGATCTCCCACGAGGCGGCGGCGCGGGAGTGCTGGGCGGCCAGCTCGTGGGCGCGGGCGACCACGGCGGGGTCGTGCGAGCCGACCATCGGGTAGCCGGGGCCGGTCATCAGGATCTCCAGGCACCGGGCGTACGCGGCGTCGACGTCCTTCTTCTTCTGGTGCGCGACGGTCGGCGGCTCGTTGTAGGCGCCCTTGACGAGGCGCACCCGGGAGCCGCTGACGGCCAGCGCCTTGGCGTCGTCCTCGGTGCGGAAGAGCATCGCCTGCAGGACGGCGCCGGTGCCGGGGTGCTCCTTGCGGAGATCGGCCAGCGCGGCGAGGGTCGAGTCGACCGTGCGCGAGTCCTCCATGTCGAGGGTGACCGTCGTGCCCATGGCCGTGGCGGCCTCGACGACAGGACGCACCGTCTCGACGGCGAAGTCGTGCCCCCCGACGGGCAGGCCCTGGCCGCAGGCCGACAGCTTCATGGACACCTCGGCGGCGCGACCGAGCTGCAGCGGCTCGAGCGCCTCGAGCAGCCGGAGGTAGGCGTCGCGGGTGCGCAGCGCCTCCGACCGGTCGGTGACGTCCTCACCGAGGTGGTCGAGGGTCACCTGGATGCCGGACGACGACAACCGCCGGACGGCGACCAGCGCGTCGTCCAGCGTCTCGCCGGCGACGAACCGGTCGACCACCTTCCGCGTCGCCGGGTTGCCGACCACGACGCGGCGCAGGCCGGGACGTCGCGATGCGGCCAGCAGGGCCTTCTGCAGAACCACGGGACCTCCCGGGTACGCGGGCTCGACCGGGGAAGTCGGTCGGCCTCGACGCTAGGCACCGCCACCCCTTCGGGCCAGGGACAGATGTCCAGAAGCAGTGCCCGTGTTCTCATACATGTGTACAGGGGGTGGGAGATGCGGGACGACCTGCAGGAGCTCGTGGACGAGGTGTCCCGCGTGCTCGCCGCACCGGCGACGCTCGAGGACGCCGAGTTCACCCTCCTCGCGTTCTGCGCCCACGACGACAGCGGCGCCGGCGCGATGGACGCCGTCCGCACGCGGTCGATCCTGACCCGCGGCTCCCCGCCGGAGACGCGCCGGTGGTTCGAGGAGTTCGGCATCGCCTCGGCCGAGGGGCCGCTGCGCACACCCGCGGACGACGCCGCAGGGATCCTCACCCGGCTCGTGCTGCCGGTCCGGCACGCCGGCCGGACCCGCGGCTACCTGTGGCTGCTCGACGGTGGGCGGATCGATCCGCACTCCCCCGACGACCAGGCCCTCGCCGCCGCCGTGGAACTGGCCGCGGCGGCGGGGCGGCTGCTGGCCGAGCGGGCGGACGACGACGACCTCGGCCGCCCGCTCGCCGAGGCCCTGACCGGCAGGCCGGGCGCGCGGTCCTCCGCCGCGCGGCTGCTCGGCTCCGCGCTGGGGGAGCAGACGGGCCAGGTCCTGGTCGTCGGGGGAGTGCGGATCGATCCGCCCACCGTCGAGCAGCCACAGGTAGCCGCGGGTCCGGC
>NZ_SPQM01000273.1 GCF_004570345.1 Blastococcus sp. CT_GayMR20
GGGCCACGCCGGCGACTCGACCGTGCCGACGGCGATGCCGTCGACGGTCTCCAGGGGCCGGTACCCGCCCGACGGCGTCCCGTCGGCGTCGAGCACCGACACCTGCACCTGGTCGCCGGGCTTGGCCACCACCACCAGCGGTCCACTCGCGCCGGCCGCATCCGTCAGCGCCAACGGGGTGTCCGGGAAGGCGTAGTCCGGGCCCCAGGCCAGCGACACCGGCCCCCCACCGGCTCCGGCGAACCAGGCGAACACGGTCCGGCCGCGGATCTTCCCCTCCACGAGGGCCCACACCTGGCCGCCGGGGACCTCGCCCACGAAGAGGACCCGCCGCGTCGGGACCGGCGGCTCGACGCTCTGCGCGGGGTGGCGCGGCACGCCGTCGTCCCAGCTGAGCCGCGTGATGCTGTCGATCAGCTCCGTCTCCCCGGCCAGGGAGCCGCGGATCGGGATGTCGTAGAGGCCCGACGGCTGCGCCCTCGGTGCATCGGCGCCGGGGTGGGCCGCCTCCCCGCCACCGGCCAGCTGACCGTTCAGCCAGGAGACACCCGCCACGAACAGGGCCACCGCGAGGACGCCGGCCGCCGTGCCGGCGCGGAGCCGGCGCTCCCGGCGGTAGCCGGCCGCGACGTTCTCGTGCAGGTCCGGGTCGGGGTCGGCGACGGCGTCGGCCCGATCGACGAAGTTGCTGCGGAGCAGCTGCTCGACGTCCATCTCACCGTCCTCCGTTCGCGTAGGCGGGGTCCTCGACGACGAGCCGCAGGCGGGCGAGCCCCCGGGATGTCTGGGTCTTCACCGTGTTGACCGAGCAGCCCAGCGTCGCGGCGGTGTCGGCCTCCGAGAGGTCCTCCCAGTACCGCAGCACGAGGGCCGCCCGCATCCGTGGTGGGAGCGTGGCGAGGGCGCGGGTCAGCTCGTCCCGGTGGCCCAGGTCGGAGGCGACGTGGTCGTCCGGCCGGTCGATCGCGGGCAGGTCCACGATCTCCTGGACGACGCGCCGGCGACGCCAGCCCGCGGCCGTGGTGACCAGCACCCGCCGGACGTAGGCGTAGGGGTCGCCGTTCGCCCGCACCCGCCGCCAGTGCCGGTAGGCCTTGATCAGCGCCGCCTGCACGAGGTCCTCGGCGTGCCCGCGGTCGTGCGTGAGCAGGACCGCCGTCCGCAGCAGGGCCGCCGACCGGTCGGCGACGAAGGCCTCGAAGGACCCCTCGTCGTCATCGCGCACCCTGCCCCCTTTCGATCGGTCGACACACTGAACACGTCCGTACCGGGCGTCGACGGGTGACAGCGTTACCCGATCGTGACCCTGTGTGCGGTTCCGACCCGCGGTCGACCACCCCCGCCACACCCGTCCCAGGGTGCGGAGAAGTGTCGGCACGCCGTGCTTCCATCGAGGGGTGGCACACCGGGGGACGGACGCGGGGCCGGTCTACCGGCTCGTGCCGTCGGGCTCCGTCCCCACGACCCCGTCCCGGCTCGACCCCACCCAGCAGGCGGTGGTCGACCATCCCGGCGGCCCGCTGCTGGTCCTGGCGGGCCCGGGAACCGGGAAGACGACGACGATCGTCGAGGCGGTCGCTGCCCGGATCGACGCCGGCGTCGACCCCGAGCAGGTCCTCGTCCTGACCTTCAGCCGCAAGGCCGCCGCCGAGCTGCGCAGCCGGATCACCGGGCGGGTGGCGAGGACCATCCGCGAGCCGCTGGCCCGCACCTTCCACTCCTACGCCTACGGCGTGCTGCGTCGCGCGGCACTCCTGCGCGGTGACGCGCCGCCGCGTCTGCTCACCACGGCGGAGCAGGACGCCGTCGTGGCCGAACTGCTGCGCGGCGACGCAGAGGAGGAGGGTGCCGTCCGCTGGCCGGCCGGCCTGGCCCCGGCGCTCACCACCGCCGGCTTCCGCACCGAGCTGCGCGAGCTGCTCATGCGCGCCACCGAGCGTGGGGTCGGCGCCGCACAGCTCGCCGCCTGGGGCCGGGAGTCCGGCCGCGAGCACTGGGTGCACGCGGCCGCGTTCCAGGAGCAGTACGAGGGCGTCACGGCGTTCTCGACCGCCGGGCGCGGCGACGCCTCGGGCTATGACCCCGCCGAACTCGTCCGCGCGGCGATCGCCGAGCTGGACGGCGACCCAGAGCTGCTGCGCCAGGAACGCGAGCGCGCCCGGTGGCTGTTCGTCGACGAGTACCAGGACACCGACCCCGCCCAGGTCGAGCTGCTCGAGCTGCTGGCCGGCCGGGGCGGCAACCTGGTGGCCGTCGGTGACCCGGACCAGGCCATCTACGCATTCCGCGGCGCAGAGCCGCGCGGGATCGTCGAGTTCCCCGAGCGTTTCCTGCACACCGACGGGCGGCGGGCGCGCCGGGTGTCGCTGGGGGTCTGCCGGCGGTCGGGCGCGGAGCTGCTCCGGATCAGCCGCAAGGTCGCCGACGGGCTCCCGGGGCCGTGGGAGCACCGCCGCCTGTCGCCGGTCGAGGACACCGAGCCGGGCGCCGCCGAGGTGCACGTGTTCGGCTCCGCGGCGGTCGAGGCGGCCTACCTCGCCGACGTGCTGCGCCGGGCGCACCTGCTCGAGGGCCTGCCGTGGTCGGAGATGGCCGTCGTGGTGCGCACCGCGGGCGCGCTCGGCCCGCTGCGGCGCGCGCTGGCCTCGGCCGGGGTGCCGGTCGCCGTCTCGGCCGACGACCTGCCGCTGGCGGCGCAA
>NZ_SPQM01000274.1 GCF_004570345.1 Blastococcus sp. CT_GayMR20
GTGACCCGCTGCTCGAGGCTGCCGAGGGCGCCGGTCAGGGTCTGCCGGACGACGGCCGCCCGGGCCTCCTGGTCGGCGGCCAGGCCGTGCAGCCAGCTCCGGAGCGGCGCGACCTGGTCCTCCGGCAGTCGGCCCTCGGTCAGCGGGCGCTCCTCGATGACGAACAGCCGCGCCCCGGCCAGGCCCGCGCGCTCGAGCATCCCGGCGAGATCGGCGGCGACCTCACCCGCAGCCTCCGGAGGAACGCGGTCGAGCACGACCGCCAGCGCCGTGCCGCGCTCCTGCGCAGTCCGCAGGAGGTCCCAGGGAACGGCATCGGCGTACCGGGCAGCCGTCGTCACGAAGACCCAGAGGTCGGCCGCCGCCAGCAGCTGGCCGGCGAGCTCGCGGTTGGACTCCACCACCGAGTCCACGTCGGGAGCGTCGAGCAGCGCCAGGCCGGGGGGCACGTCGTCCCGGGCGACGAGCTGCACGGTGCCCGGCCCGCCGGCGGACCCCGTGACGCGGGGCAGGCCCGGCAGCACCCGGTCGCCGGAGAAGCTGCTGACGTCCGCGCGCGAGCAGACGAGGACCGGTCCGCGGGTGGTGGGGCGCAGGACGCCCGCGGTGGTGACCTGGGCGCCGACCAGGCTGTTGACGAGCGTGGACTTGCCGGCGCCGGTCGATCCGCCGACGACGGTCAGCAGCGGGGCGTCGAGGTCGCGGAGCCGGGGCAGGAGGTAGTCGTCGATCTGGTCGGCAACGGCCCGCGCGGCGCGGCGGGCGTCGTCGCGGTCCGCGGTGGCGAGGCCGAGGGGGACGGCGGTCAGCTGGTTCCGCAGCGCCGTCAGGGCATCGGGCAGCCGGAGCGGCGGGGCAGTCACACCCCGTTATCTGCCCCGCGGGTCGCCGACCTACCCGCGCCGGTCAGCCGCGCAGGTCCGGCGGGGCGTCGTCGGCCTTCTTGGCCCGTTCCTCGCGCAGTGCCTGGAAGACCCTGCGGCGCACGTGGTCCTGGTCGCGCTCCTGGATGTTGACGAAGCGGATCGACATGACCCAGCGGGCGCCGCGGGCCTGGGTGCGGACGACCTCGGCGCCGGTCTTGATGCCGCCGTCCTCGAGCTGGAGAGCCAGGCTGAGCTTGGCGCCGGCCTCGGGCGGGGCGCCGAGTCCCTCGAACTCCGCCCGAAGGCCGGCCTCGCTGAGGTCGATGGTCTCGCCCTTGAGGTCGATGGAGCCGTACTCGGCGACGACGGGGACGGCCACCCGGCCGCGCACGGCCTTGCGCCGCTGGCTCGCCTCGGCCGGGCCGGTGGCGCGCATGCGCCAGCGGATGACGGCGCCCTGCTCGACGTCGGTGACCTCGGCAGGCAGAGCCCGCTGGGCGTCCTCGGTCTTCCAGAAGATCTCGACGGCGTCACCGACCCGGACGACGACCTGGTCGACGAACTCACCGACGGAGGGGCGCACCGAGATGTACTCGTTCTGGACGACCTCGACCCGCGAGCTCACCGAGATGCCGCGCCCGGTGAGCGTGACCTCGGCCTCGGTCTGCTCCACCGGATGGTCGACTCCGGGAACGCTCGTCATTCGTCCTCTCCGATCTGTACCGCGGTCCGCCGGCCCGATGCGCTCCGACCGGAGCCCCGCGGTGGGGAACGGTAGCCGCCGGGCCTGAGCCCGACCACGCCGCCCGCTCCCGACGCGCCGCAGGACGCAACCATCTGGTCCCGCCGCTCGTGGTCATCGGCTCATTACGTCGAGTGAGAAAGCCCGATCGGGTTCTTCCTACCCCGGAAGGGTCGGTGCCCGGCAGACTGTCTTCTCATGAGGTTCCGGACGACCGTCGAGCTCGGGGGCAAGACCGCGACCGGCATGCCCGTGCCGCCGGAGATCATGGAGGCGCTCGGCTCGGGGAAGAAGCCCCCGGTCCGCGTGACGGTCGGCGGGCACACCTACCGCAGCACGGTGGGAACGCGCGGCGGCGTCTACCTGCTGCCGCTGAGCGCGGAGAACCGGGCGGCCGCCGGCGTGGCGGCGGGGGACGAGGTCGAGGTCGACGTCGAGCTGGACGACCAGCCGCGGGAGCTCGCCGTCCCGGACGACCTCGTCGCGGCCCTGGCCGCGGACGACGCGGCCAGGGCGGAGTTCGAGCGACTCTCCAACAGCCACCGGCAACGGCACGTGCTGGCCATCGAGGGAGCGAAGGCGCCCGAGACCCGGGCGCGCCGCGTGGCGAAGGCCGTGGAGATGCTGCGCGAGGGCCGGCGCTAGCGGGGACGGGGGATCGGGGCCGCCTCACGGCGCGGCGCCCCGACGGCGTTCCGGGTGATCTTGGCGCGGTAGAGCTGCTCGTCGGCCCGCGACATGAGCTCCAACGGGTACGCCGCGGGGCCGGACGCGGCCGATACGCCCAGCGACAGGCTCAGCTCGGCGGGTTCGAAGCCTGCGGGCTGCAGCGCAGCCGCCTCCGCCCGGAGCCGTTCGGCGAGCTCGCACGCCCGGTCGAGGTCGGCGCCGGGCATGAGGACGGCCAGCTCGTCCCCGCCGAGGCGGGCGACGAGGTCACCGGCCCGCACACGGGCGGAGAGCATGCCGGCCACCGCGCGGAGGGCCTCGTCCCCACCGGGGTGGCCGTGCCGGTCGTTGATGCGCTTGAAGTGGTCGATGTCGA
>NZ_SPQM01000275.1 GCF_004570345.1 Blastococcus sp. CT_GayMR20
GGCGCGGAGCACGTCGGTGCGCAGTGTTGACAGCACACGGCGATCCGCCTCGGCCGGGAAGGCAGCGGCTTCCAGCGCGCGCATGACGACTTCGTGACGCTCGTTGACGAGCAGGAGGATTGATCCCAGGGCAGCAGCTTCGAGGTCCTCATCGATGTGCAGATACCAGCCCGCGCCCGTCGGGTAAGGCAGGTCGTGGAAGTCGGCAGGGGCGATCGGAAACAGGGTGTTGTCCCCCTGAAGCAGGACCTGATGCCGGTCGGACCACAACACACTGCCGGGTCTGCTCGGCGCCGCTGCGGACGCCTCCCGTCCCGGCGTCCGCAAGGTGATGCTCGTGACGAGCTCCAGCGTGCCGCCGAGATCGTCGCCGGGCAGATCGAAGGCAACGGCCGCCTCGAAGCCATCGACGGCTGGCAGCGGGGAACGCCATGCTCGCCCACGCAGGGCGGAGCTGGTGGCGAACCACTGGACGCTCAGGTCAAGTTCCGCCTCTTCAGCAAGGCCGGTGAGCCGCCGGGCACGAAGTCCGTCGACCGTCATTGGCCGAAGGAGCGACAGGACCGTGTCGTAGTCCCAATCGAGCAGGGTGTCGGGCAGCGGCTCGCCGCCGTCGGGAGTCAGCCGTGACCATGGGCCTAGGGTCACGACGTCGCCCGGCGGGCGGAGGAAGGGGAAGACGCGGGTCACGAGTCGGCCACCTGCAGCTCACTAAGCAAGCCTGCGACGACCGTGATGTCGGTCGCCGTGTCGGCCACGGGCACTACCACCAGGTCGACCTCGTCCGGAGGGAAGACAATGCACCTGTCGCTGTGCACCGTGCCCCGCCCTGTCGTCCACGAGCCGACCCTGGGGCGCTCGGCCCCAGCGGGTGGATCGTTCTCCCGGCCCTCCCAGGTGGCCACCGACAGCCGCGCCTCGAGCTGTACGGGGCCCGCCGCAGCGACTCGGTAGCGGGCGACGAGAACGACCATCCCGTCCCGTTCCTCGACCCGGGGATCGGTCACCACGGTGACCCGCGGCCTCTCCCTCGATGCTGCGCCGTTCTCCTCGCCGAGTCGGGCTCCGCCCGCGCCCGCGCCGCCAGGGGCATTGCCTCCGGCTCGTCCCTCACGAGTGCCGTGGCCCGCCGCTCCCTCGCGAATGTCCGGCTGAGCGAAAGCGGCTGCGACCAGTCCGCCGAGGAAGTTGCTCGCGGCGCCCAGAGCGACCTCCGATGTAGTCGACACGGCAGCTGTCACAGGAGCGCGGAAGACGGCCAGCTGCTCCCGTAGACGCCTGAACGTGACGCTGACGAACGTGCGGGCGTGGCCCGTCAGTTGCTCGTAGACCCAGTGGTCGTGCGTCGGAGGCTCTGATGCTGCATAGACCTCATCCAGAGCATCGTCCGCGCGGAAGACACCGGCGTAGACGCTGTTCACCGATGCCGTGGTCGGGCCTTCGTGATATCTCACGACCAACTCGGGGGACCTCATGAGACACACGTGGTGGGGGTCCCCATCAATGCCGGCGAAGCCCGATGCGAGAGAGACAGAGCTCGGGGACATCGGGACGACGACCGCGCGCTCCAGCGCGAAACGTCCCAGTCGTTGTCGGGGATTGCGACTCTCCAGAACGGTCGCCCCGTCGCCAGCGAGTCGACGGTAGGCAGACACGAACATGCGCAAGGGATACAGGCGGCCAGGATCGGGAACGGCGAACGACCGTCCGCCCGACACCACATCAGGGACCAGCCGGTTCGTGCCTCGCTCCGGCAGCATGATCGGCCAGAGGTGCCATGCGATCGTCTCGGCCAGATGGCTGGCTGCTGAATCCATATCGTCGAAGTCGTCAAGATCGGGATCGATGACGACCAAGGTCGTGCCGGACTCATTCTCACTGAAGGGGGACAGGCCGAGGGCGCGGGCGATGGCATCGGCCTCGTCGCCGAGCAGTGGCTCCACGTGGTCCTCTCGGACGTCGCCCCACCAGTGTCGACCGGTGAAGGGCCTGCTCGTCGTGTCGACCCGATCCCGGTTGTCGAACGAGCTACCGAGCGCAATCCCGATCAGCCGGGACTGCAGTTGGCCGGCACGATCGGCTGTGCGGGTGTACACGAGAATCGTTCCCACCCGCGAGAGCCGGTAGAGCACGGCCTTCCCGTATCCGTAGGTGCCGCCACCCTGTGCGGTGTCCCGCTTCTCGCCCACGTTCAGGACGAAGGACACCCAGTCACGTCGCTCGTCGGCGATCTGGTCCGCCCGGGTCGGACCACCCAGACCCTTTGTCGCACGGTCGACGACCGAGAGCAGTGTGAGGTTCGGGGTGCGGACCGCTCGACCGACGCCGAGGTGGTCCTGCACCGCGGCCGGGGGAGTGAGCAACCGTTCCCAGGTGGGCCTGTGAGTCGCGGCGACGGTCGTCAGCTCGAGGCGGTAGACCGTCTCCTGTCCGGGCAGTCGGGCGTCCCAGGAGTTCTGGGCGGTCTCCCGGACAAAAACGGTGAGGGGGTCCACCGGTGGCCTGCCGAGCTGGTTGCGGATGCCCTCCGATGCGATGGCGCCGGTCGGCGGGAACGGCTGGGACCACCACCG
>NZ_SPQM01000276.1 GCF_004570345.1 Blastococcus sp. CT_GayMR20
CGCCGTCGTCCCCAGCCACAACGAGTCCTTCGGCCTCGTAGCCCTCGAGGCGCAGGCCTGCGGCACGCCCGTCGTCGCCGCAGCCGTGGGCGGCCTGCGGACGGCGGTCCGCAACGGCGTCTCCGGCGTCCTCGTCGACGGGCACGACCCCCGCGACTACGCCACCGCGGTCCGCTCGGTGCTCGCCCGCCGGGAACTGCTGTCGGCCGGTGCCCGTCGCCACGCCGCGCTCTTCTCCTGGGACCGCACGGCCGATGCCCTGGTCTCCGCGTACACGTCGGCCGCCGACGACATGGCCGGTGCGCCGCGGCCCCTGCGTCACCGGACCCTCGGGCCCCTGCGGTCGCTGCCCGGTGTGCAGGTGGCGCGGTGACCAGCCCGGTCGTCGCCGAGCTGGACGCCGTCATCGAGCGGGCGCTGCGCGAGAACGAGCTGGTCCACGAGCACCCCGAGCCCGGGAAGTGGCTCGTCGACCTTCCTGGCACGAAGAAGCTGAAGACCGTCTGCGGCCTGATCGTCGGCGAGCACGCACTGCGCGTGGAGGCGTTCGTCTGCCGCCAGCCCGACGAGAACCGCGAGCAGCTCTGGACGTTCCTCCTGCAGCACAACGCCCGGATGTACGGCGTCTCCTACTCGATCGACGCCGTCGGCGACATCTACCTCACCGGGCGCCTGCCGCACGCCGCCGTCACCCCCGAGGAGATCGACCGCATCCTGGGCGCGGTGCTCAGCTACGCCGACGACCACTTCAACGCGATGCTCGAGATCGGCTTCGGCACCTCGATCCGCCGCGAGTGGGACTGGCGGGTCAAGCGCGGGGAGTCCCTCCGCAACCTGGAGGCCTTCGCGGCCTTCGCAGATCCCGAACGTCGGGTGTGACCGCCACCGACCGGAGCTCCACGCCCGGCACCACCGACGAGCACGGGCCCGGTTACGTCCGCCGCTGGTGGGTGCTGGCCACGATGACGGTGTGCCTGCTCGTCGTGATCATGGGCAACACGATCCTCAACGTCGCCCTGCCCACGCTGCAGCGCGAGCTCGGCGCCACCCAGGGTGAGCTCCAGTGGGTCGTCGACGCGTACATCCTCGTGTTCGCCGGCCTGCTCTTCTCCTGGGGCGTCATCGGCGACCGCATCGGCCGCAAGCGCGTCCTGCTGATCGGGTTGAGCATCTTCGCGGTCGGCTCGGTGTTCGCCGCGCTCAGCGACAGCCCGATCGAGCTCATCGCGTGGCGCGCGGTCATGGGCGTCGGCGGCGCCGCCGTCCAGCCGACGACGCTCGCTGTCATCACCAACGTCTTCCCACCCCGTGAACGCGGGCGGGCCATCGGCGTCTGGGCCGGCACCGCAGGCATCGCGGTCGCGGGCGGCCCGCTGGCCGGAGGTGTCGTCCTCGAGCACTTCTGGTGGGGTGCGGTCTTCCTGACCGGGGTGCCCGTCGCGGTCCTCGGCATCGGGGCCGTCCTGGCGTTCGTCCCCGAGTCGCGCGACCCCTCGCCCGGCCGGCTCGACGTCCCGGGTGTGCTCCTGTCGATCGCGGCGCTCGCCGGACTGGTCTACGGCATCATCCGGGGCGGCTCCGGAGCAGGGTGGACGACGCCGGGTGTGCTCGTGCCACTGCTGGGCGGCATCGTCCTCCTCGCCCTGTTCGTCTGGCTGCAGCGGCGTTCCACGCACCCCGCCCTCGACGTCAGCCTCTTCCGCAACCCGGCCTTCTCGGCTGCCGCCGGTGCGCTCGGGCTGAACTTCTTCGCCCTGCTGGGCGCCACCTTCTACCTCGTCTACTACCTGCAGGGCGTCCTCGGCTTCACCCCGCTGCAGAGCGGTGCCGCGCTGATCCCGGTCGCCCTCGGCATGGCGGTCATGGCGCCGCGCAGCTCCGGCCTGGCCGAGCGGTTCGGCGCCAAGGCCGTCTGCGCGACCGGCTTCGGGCTCATCGCCCTGAGCTTCCTGGGAGTGCAGCTGCTCGACCTGAGCACGCCGGTCTGGCTGCTGGTCCTGGTCCTCTCGGTGCAGGGCACCGGGATGGGCATGGTCATGGCACCGGCGACCGAGTCGATCATGTCCGTGGTGCCCCGCGAGAAGGCCGGGGCGGGGGCCGCGGTCAACAACTCCGTCCGCCAGGTCGGGGGGGCGCTCGGGGTCGCGATCCTCGGCTCGGTGCTGGCCGCCTCGTACTCCGCCCAGCTCGGCGGCGCTGTCGACGCGCTGCCCTCGGGCGCCCGCGCCGAGGCGAGCCAGTCGATCGTGGGGACTCTCGAGGCGGTCCGCCAGGTGCAGGCCGGCGGGAACCCGGAGCCCGCCCGTGCCGCGGCGGGCCTCGTCGACCCCGCGCGCGAGGCCTTCGTCTCGGCCATGCACCTGACCGCGGTGTTCACCGCCGCGGCCGCCGTCATCGCCGCGGCCGTCGTCCTCACGTGGCTGCCGGGCAGGCCGAAGCGGGTGTCCTCGGTCACCCAGTAA
>NZ_SPQM01000277.1 GCF_004570345.1 Blastococcus sp. CT_GayMR20
GCCGCGCCCTCGGACAGCTTGCCGTTGTGCGTCGTCGGCAGGTCGTCGACGGCCAGGACGACGGACGGCACGTGGGCGGGTGACCCCTGGCTCCGGAGCACCGCCCGGATCCGATGGGCGAGCGGGGCGTCCAGCACGGATCCGGTCCGGAGCACCAGGAGGAGGACCAGCCGCGTGGATCCGACGCGACCAGGATCGTCCTGCTCGACGGCCAGGGCGCCGGCCACCTCGGGCACGCTCCTGACGATCGTGTAGATCTCCGACGGGCCGATGCGGACGCCGTCGATGTTCAGGACCCCGTCGGAGCGGCCGAGCATGCGGGCGGAACCGTCGGCGGCGACCTCGATCACGTCGCCGTGGGTCCAGACGCCGGGGTGCTTCGAGAAGTACGACGCCCGGAAGCGGGCCCCGTCCTCGTCGTCGAGGAAGCCGAGGGGCCGGGACGGGAAGGGACGGCGGCAGACCAGCTCGCCGGGGGTGCCGACCACCGGCCGACCGGCGGAATCGAACGCCGCGACGTCCAGGCCGAGGCCGAGCGACTGGCAACGACCGGGCCGCACCGGCTCCTCCGGATGACCGAGGACGAAGCAGCCGATGATGTCGGTGCCGCCCGAGATCGACTGCACGGGGACCGGTCCGACCGCGCGGGCGACCCACTCGAACTGCCAGTCGTGCAGCACGGCCCCGGTGGACAGCACCGCACGCAGGCCGCACAGGTCGACCGCGTCGCGGGGGCGGTAGTCCTCGTCCTGGCAGAGCTGCAGGTAGGCCGGGCTCGTCCCGAAGACCGTGACACCGTGTGCCGCCACGAGCTCCCAGAGCGTCTCCGGTCCGTCGACGGGACCGTCGTTGACGACGATGTGCGCTCCGACGGCGAGGGCCGACAGCTGCCAGTTCCACATCATCCACGCCGTGGTCGTGTGGAAGTACAGCGTGTCGCCGGCGCGCAGGTCGCCGTGCAGGCGGTGCTCCTTGACGTGCTCGAGCAGCGAGCCACCCGCACCGTGCACCATCGCCTTGGGCGGGCCGGTCGTCCCCGACGAGAACATGATCCACAGCGGGTGGTCGAAGGGCAGGCGTGGCCACGACACGTCGAGCGGGTGCTCGGGGACCTCCGCGACCAGGTCGGCGAGCCGGACGGCGTCCCGGCCGGGGAGCGCGGGCAGGGGACCGGCGTCCAGGACCACCAGGTGCTCCACCGAGGGCAGTCCCTCGAGCAGGGTCGCGAGGACGCCGTCCGCCGGGACCCCGTCGCGGCCCATGCCCGCCCGGTCGACCAGAAGCGCCGTGGGTCGCACCTGGCCGAACCTGCCGAGCAGGGCGCTCGGACCCATGTCGGGGGTGGCCGTCGAGAGCGTGGCCCCGACGGCGCTGACGGCGAGCGCGGCGACGACGGCCGCGGCGTGGTTCGGAGCGATCGCCACGACGCGGTCACCCGGAGCGATCCCGAGGCCGGTCAGTGCCTCACCGGTGCGCTGCACGGCCGCGCGCAGCTCGCCGCGCGTGAACCGCTCGGCCGTGCCGTCGCCGTGCACGGAGGTGAGGGCCGGCGCGGCGTCACCGGCGTCCGGCAGGGGGCGGAGCAGGTTCTCTGCGTAGCTCAACCGGACGCCGGGGAAGAAGCGGGCGGACTGCACGTCGTCGCTCGTGGACACCGTCCCTGCGGTGCCCTCCCAGCTCAGGCCGGACCAGTCCAGGAACGTGCGCCAGAACTCCCGGTAGTGCTCGACGGAGAACGCGTGCAGGGCCGTCGTGGTGGGCAGGCGGTGTCCCGTCACGTCCTCCAGGCAGGCACGGAAGTGGGCCAGCTGGGCGGGCTGTCCCGGTCGGCGGGCCGACGCCGGGGCAGTCAGCTGGTCGATGCTCATCGGAGCGCGCCGGGGTGGAGCTCGATCACGGGAACCGCCGGCAGGGGGGAGGTCGTCCGTACGGCGAGGCTGGCGACGAAGCCCTCCGGCACCGCGACCGGCGCCAGGGTCCATTCCCCGGAGCGTCCGGTCACCGACACGGGAGTCTCGACGGTCCCGGGATCGCGGCGCAGCCCCACCCCGCAGGCCTTCAGCACGGCCTCCTTCTGCGTCCAGCAGCGGGTGACGGCCCGGAGCCGGTCGGCGGTGGGCAGGCCGGCCACGGTGCGCACCTCGGTCGCGGTCAGCCATCCGTCGGCGAATGCCTCCAGCGCGTGCTCGTCGCGATGGCGCTCGACGTCGATCCCGAGGAGGGCGCTGTCGGCGAGAGCGATGAGCCCGATGCCCTCGCTGGCCGAGCAGGAGAACCGGAGGTCGGGATGGCCGGCCGGTCCGACGAGGTAGGGGCGGCCGTCGTCGACGGCGATCGGGACGTCCCGGGCGGGCACGCCGAGAGCGCCTCCCAGGACGTGCCGCAGGGCCGCCCTCAGCAGGGTCCGTCGCCGGCCGACCGCCGGCAGCGCGCGTGCGGCGCGGGCCCGCTCGTCC
>NZ_SPQM01000027.1 GCF_004570345.1 Blastococcus sp. CT_GayMR20
ACCACCGCCAGGCCCTGCTGGCGATCGGGCGGACCGGCGGTTACATGCACGGTCTCGAACGCGACGTGTGGGGGCGGACGGACCCGCCGGAGCCGGACGGGACCGGACACGGCGCCCGGATGCTGGCCGCCACCCTCGCCTTCGAGACGATGATCGAGGGCACCGACCGCGAGCGCGCCGTCGAACTGGCACGGTTCTCCCTCGACGAGGACCGGCTCTGGTCGGTCGACAACGGGCTGTTCTGGGTGGTGGCGGCCCTCGTCCGGATGGTCGCCGACGACGAGCTCGGGGACTTCTGGGCGCGGGCCCGCGCCCAGGCGCACGCCCAGGGTTCGTTGTTCATGGCGATGTCGACCAGCCTCTGGGAGGGCTACTGGCGCTGGCGGCGCGGCGAGCTGGACGAGGCCCTGGCCTGCCTGACCGCGGCCCTCGACCAGGACCGGATGTGGGGCGGATCCGGCATCGGCGAGCCCTACACGCGGTCGTTCCAGATCGGCTGCCACCTCGACCGGGGCGACGTCGCGGCCGCCCGGGAGGTGGCCGACGCGGCGCTGAAGGGGCCGGCCGCCGGCGAGGGCGCCCGCCTCATGGAGCACGCGATCGCCCGGCTGCTCGCCGTCGAGGGCCGCCCCGCCGAGGCCCTGGCCATGCTCGACGCCATCCCGATGCCGGTGCCGGTCCGCAATCCGGCGTGGAACCCCTGGCTGACCACCGCGGCGATCTCGCTCGACCGCCTGGGCCGCACCGGGGAGGCGGTGACCCTCATGCAGGAGGAGGTGGACCGGCTGCGGCGGTGGGGCGCGCCGAGCTACCTCGGGACGGCGCTGTGCGGCCTCGGCCAGCTGCGGAGGGACGACGGCCTCGACGACGTGCGCGAGGCGGTCGACGTGCTCACGCCGACGTATGCCGCGGTGGAGCTCGCGCGGGCGCGGTGCGTGCTGGGCAGCAGCCCGCAGGTGCCGGACGACGAGGCGGTCGGGCTGCTGCACGCGGCGCTGGAGACGGCGCTCGACCGGGGAGCCGTCGGCATCACCCGGCGCGCCCGCGCCGCCCTGGCCCGTCGCGGCCGGCCGGACGAGAGCGGCCGGGACGCGCAGCGGTGCCCCACCTCGACCGAGCGCCGCATCGTCGAGCTCGCCGCGGCGGGCCTCGGCGTCCGTGACGTGGCGCAGCAGCTGTTCCTGACGCCGGGCACGGTGCAGGCGGTGCTGGAGTCGACGTCCGGGAACGGCTTCAAGTTCGCCGCAAGTCCGCCGACGGATCCTGGGTCGGTGAGCACCGGGAGGACGCCGTGACGCAGCAGGCGACGCCGCCGGCCGTGCTCCGCGCGGAGTCGCTGCGCGGGCTGTGCGGCGGGTCCGTGCAGCTGCCCGGCGACCCGGCCTACGACATGGCCCGCTCGCCCTGGAACCTGCAGATGCGCGACTACCCGGCGGCCGTGTGCTACCCGGCGTTCCCCGACGAGGTGGCCGAGGTGCTGCGCGCCGCGGGTGCTGCCGGGCTGCAGGTCGCGGCGCAGGGCACCGGCCACGGCGCCCCACCACTGGAAGGCCGGCTGGACGACGCGGTGCTGCTGCGCACGTCGGCCATGACGGAGCTCGAGGTCGACGCCGACCGGCGCACCGTCCGCGCCGGGGCCGGCGTCCTGTGGGGCGACCTCGCCGACACCGCGGGCCGGTGCGGGCTGGCGTCGCGGCATCCGTCGTCCCCGGACGTCGGTGTCGTGGGCTACTCCCTGGGCGGGGGGATCGGCTGGTACGCCCGGCGGCTGGGCCTGCAGTGCAACGCGATCACCGCCGTCGAGCTGGTCCTCGCCGACGGGACGTTCGTCCGTGCTTCCGCCGACCGCGACGCGGACCTGTTCTGGGCGCTGCGCGGGGGAGCGGCACCGCTGGGCGTGGTGACCGCGCTGGAGTTCGAGTTGTTCCCCCTGGAGACGGTGGTCGCCGGTGCGCTCGCCTGGGACTGGGCGGACGTCGAGCAGGTCCTGCCGGCGTGGGTGGCCTGGTGCGCCGACGTGCCCGAGGAGGCGACGACCTCCCTGCGGATGATCGACGTCCCGGCGATGGAACCGATCCCGCCCGAGCTCCACGGGCGGCAGATCGTCATGGTCGACGGGGCGGTGCTGGGCGACGACGCGTTCGCGCGCGAGGTGCTCGCGCCCCTGCGGGCCCTGCGGCCGCAGTTCGACACGGTGGCGCGGGTGCCGGCGGCGTCCCTGGTGCGCCTGCACCTCGACCCCGAGGGACCGACCCCGGCCTACGCCAGCAGCACCCTGGTGTCCGACCTCCCCGACGCGGCCATCGCCGGGATCCTGGAGGCCGTCGGGCCCGGGTCCGGGACGCGGCTGGCCGCCGCGGAGCTGCGGCAGCTCGGTGGGGCGCTGTCCCGGCCCGATCCCGACGGCGGAGCCCTCTCGTTCCTCGACGGCGCGTACCTCGCGCTCGGCCTCGGCATCGGCGGGGGCAGCGACCAGGACTGGGAACGTCAGCGGGCCGACGCCGCCCGCTACCTCGCCGCGGTGGAGCCCTGGGCCACCGGGCGGCAGTACCTGCCGATGCTCGACGACCGCACCGACACCCGGAAGGTCTTCCCGCCCGGCGTGCACGCACGGCTGTCGGCCATCCGCCGCGCCGCCGACCCGGGCGACCTCTTCCTGGCCCCGCACCCCGAGCACGCCCGACCTGAGAACGCTTGAGGCGGTCGCCTCAAGGCGGCCACAGCCCCCCGTCAAGGTCGGGAGCGCACGGTTCCTCCATCAGTCGGATCCACCCAGGAGGAACCCCGTGGCCCTCATCCTCGACGCCCACTACGCCGTCGACTCGGAGATCTCCTTCGACGACCTGCGCGCCCGGCTGACCGGGTCCGTGCACACCCCGTACGGCCCGGAGTACGACGCGCTCGTCTCCCCGTGGAACCTCGCCGTGGACATGCGGCCGGCGGCCGTCGTCGCCGTCCGTACCGCCGAGGACGTCGTCGAGACGGTGCGCTTCGCCGGCGCCCACGGCTTCACCACCGGCGTGCAGGCCACCGGCCACGGAGCCCACTCCTCGCTGGCCGGCCACCTGCTGATCGTCACCCGCGGCCTGGACGAGGTCACCGTCCACCCCGAGGGCTGGGCCCGCGTCGGCGCCGGCGTGAAGTGGTCGAAGCTGGTCGCCGCAGCGACGCCCTACGGCTTCGCCGGCCTCAACGGCTCCACCACGGACGTCGGCATCGTCGGCTACACGACCGGCGGCGGCGTCGGCCCGCTCGCCCGGACCTACGGCCTGGCCGCCGACCGCGTGCGCGCCTTCGAGGTCGTCACCGGGGACGGCGTCTTCCGGCGGGTCACCCCGACCCAGCACCCGGACCTGTTCTTCGCCCTGCGCGGGGGCAAGGGGGCCGCCGGCATCGTGACCGCGATCGAGTTCGACCTCGTCGACCTCCCGTCGTTCTACGGCGGGGCGGTCTACTTCGACGCCGAGGACGCGGCCGCGGTCATCGACCGGTGGCGGGGCTGGGCCGACGCCCTCCCGGACCTGGGGACGACGTCCTTCGTGATCTTCCAGCTGCCGCCGCTGCCGGAGATCCCGCCACCGCTCGCCGGGCGGATGACCCTCGGGATCCGGTTCGTGTGGACCGGGGACCCCGACGAGGGCGCCCGCCTGCTCGACGAGATGCGGGCGGTGGCACCGGTCATCCTGGACGACGCCCGCCAACGGCCGTACGCCGAGATCGACGCGGTCCACGCGGACCCGGTCGAGCCGATGCCGGTGACCGACCCGGCGATCCTGCTGAACGGCTTCCCGGCCGAGGCGGCCGGGCGGCTGCTGCAGGTGGCCGGCCCCGGCTCGGGCTCGCCGCAGGTCATGGTCGAGGTGCGGCACCTCGGCGGCGCCTACGCCCGCGACGGCGCGCACCCCAGCGCCTTCAGCCACCGGGCGGCGAAGTTCAGCGTGCTGACCCTCGGCGTCGCTGCGGACGCGGGCATGGCCGCCGGCGCGCTGGCCCACGCCGACCAACTGTTCGCGGCGCTGGGGGACTGGGACACCGGTGGGGTGTGGCCGAACTTCGGGATCCCGCACGACCGCGCCTCGGCCCTGCGGTCCTACGACGCGGCCACCCTGGCCCGGCTCCGCCAGGTCGTCGAGACCTACGACCCGCAGGGCGTCCTGCAGGCAGGGGCCTACACCCGGTCGTGACGCCCTGCGTCACGCGGTGAGGGCCGCCGTGAGGTCGCGGCGCAGCTCGACGACATCGGCGCCTCGGTCGGCCAGCACCTTCGCCGCCAGCCCCTGGCCCTCGCGGAGCAGCCCGAGGGCGATGTGCCCGTCGGCGATGCTCTTCGACTTCAGCGCGAGGGCCTCCCGGAGCGAGAGCTCCAGGACCTTCTTGGCCCGCGGGGTGAACGGGAGGTGACCCGGCACGTCGCGCGGGCCGGACGGTGCCCGGTCCAGGGCGCCGGCTCCGAAGGTCGCCTCGACACTGCTGCGGACGGCGTCCAGGTCGATGCCCAGGGCGGTCAGCGCCTCGGCGTCCAGGTCGCCGTCGCCGACGTAGCGGACCACCGCGTCGGCGACCTCGTCCCTGGTGAGCCCGTGCCGGGCCAGGACCGCCGCGCTCGGCGTCCGCTGACCCAGCAGGCTGAGCAGCAGGTGCTCGGTGCCGATGCGACCGTGGTGCAGCCGCCGTGCCTCGTGCTGCGCGCCGACGACGACCTCGCGGGCCTCGGCGGTGAAGCGTTCGAACATGTCAGTCCTTCCGCCGGAGCGGCCCGCGGCCGCTCGCGTACTTCTTGTGCACTGCCTGCCGGGTGACGCCGAGGAGCTGGGCGATCTGGTCCCACGTCCAGCCCTGCTCGCGGGCGCTGCCGACCTGGAGGGCCTCGAGCCGCTCGACCAGGACCCGGAGCGAGCGGACCGCTTTCAGCCCGATGGCGGGGTCCCGGCTGCTGGCGGCGGTGGCCACCTGCGCTGTGTCTGCCATGGCTGTCAACCTAGGTTGCTTCCACCGGATTGTCAACTGTGGTTGACAGCGCTCGGCAGGCACCCGCCCTCGGAGCGCGCTCGGTACGGCGCGCCCCCGCTCCGCTCGACGTGGGCGGCGTGGACGTCCTGGGTCTACAGCGTGAAGACGATCTTGCCGGCGGTGCGGCCCTCGAGCATCCGCTCGAAGCCCTCGCGCGCCTGGGACAGCGGCAGCTCGACGTCGATCTCCGGCCGGATCCCGGTCACGCTGCACATCTGGATCAGCGACTCGAGCTCCGCCCGGGTGCCCATCGTCGAGCCGATGACGGACAGCTGGGTGAAGAACACCCGGTTGAGCTCGGCGCCGGGGTTGAAGCCGGTCGTCGCGCCGGAGGTGACCACGACGCCGCCGGGCTTGAGCGACTTGATGCTGTGCGACCAGGTGGCGTCGCCGACGGTCTCCATGACGCCGTCCACCCGCTCGGGCAGCCGCGCCCCGGTCTCGAACGCCTGCTCGGCACCGAGCGCGAGCGCGGCGGCGCGCTTCTCCTCGCTGCGCCCGGTCACCCACATCCGGTAGCCGGCGGCCCGCCCCAGCACGATCAGCGCGGTGGCGACGCCGCCGCTGGCGCCCTGCACGAGCACCGTCTGCCCGGGGCGCAGGCCCGACTTCACGAACAGCATCCGGTAGGCGGTCAGCCAGGCGGTGGGCAGGCAGGCGGCCTCGGCGAACGACAGCTCCGACGGCTTGGGCAGCAGGTTGCCCTTCGGGACGACGACCTTCTCGGCCATCGTCCCCTGGTGCAGCTCGGAGAACAGCGAGCGCTTCGGGTCCAGCGTCTCGTCTCCGGTCCACCCGGGGCTGGCGACGACGCCGTGGACGACGACCTCGTTGCCGTCGGGGTCGAGCCCGGCGGCGTCGGTGCCGAGGATCATCGGCATGCGCTCCTGCGGCAGGCCGATGCCCTGCAGGCTGAACAGGTCGTGGTGGTTCAGGGAGACCGCCTTGACCTCGACCGTCGTCCAGCCGTCGGGCGCCTCGGGCTCGGGCCGGTCACCGACCTCCAGGACTGACAGCGGGTCCTCGGGCGCAGGCGTCGATACGAAGGCGGCGAGCATGCAGGGAAGCTAACGAACGATCACGACGGCGTCCTGCCGGGGTACCAACTCGCCGATCACCGGCGCCCCGGGGACCTCGCCGCCCAGCAGTAGTCCGCCGGAGGTCTGCGCGTCGGCGAGGAGCAGCGCCTCGTCCTCCGACACGGCCGACAGGTCGGTGTGCGGGCGCACCCAGTCGAGGTTGCGCCGTGTCCCGCCGGAGACGAAGCCGTCGGCCAGGGCCTCGCGCGCCCCCACCAGGTAGGGGACGGCGGCGGCGTCGACCACCGCCGTGACCCCGCTCGCGCGCGCCATCTTGTAGAGGTGGCCCAGCAGGCCGAAGCCGGTGACGTCGGTGCCGGCGCGGATCCCCGCGGCCACCGCTGCCCGGCCGGCCTCGCGGTTGAGCGCCGTCATCGAGGCGACCGCCTCCTCGGAGACCTCGCCCGTCGCCTTCATCCGGCTGTTGAGCACCCCGACGCCGAGCGGCTTGGTCAGCGACACCGCCGTCCCGGCGACGGCCGCGTCGTTGCGGATGATCCGGTCGAGGTCGACCAGGCCGGTCACGGCCATGCCGTACTTGGGTTCGGGGTCGTCGATCGAGTGGCCGCCGCCGACGTGGCAGCCGGCCTCCTGGGCCACCTCGAGACCGCCGCGCAGCACCTCGGCGGCCAGCTCGGCGGGCAGCACGTCGCGGGGCCAGCCGAGCAGGTTCACGGCGACGACCGGGGTGCCGCCCATCGCGTAGACGTCCGACAGCGCGTTGGCGGCCGCGATCCGGCCGAAGGTGTACGCGTCGTCGACGACGGGGGTGAAGAAGTCGGTGGTGAGCACCAGCCCCTGGTTGCCGGCGATGCGCACCACGGCCGCGTCGTCCCCGTCGTCCAGCCCGACCACCAGTTCGGCGTTGGGAGCAGCGGGACCGGTCGCGGTCAGGCCGGCCACCACCGCCTCGAGCTCGCCGGGTGGGATCTTGCAGGCACAGCCGCCGCCGTGTGCGAACTGGGTGAGGCGGATCCGGGCCGGTGCAGTCGTCACCCCGACGACGGTAGCCGCGCCGGCGGTGGCGCGTGATCATGAGCGGGTCCACGAGGAGGCCCCGTGCGCGTCCTGCTGCTCGCCGTCCTGCTGCTGCTCGCCGGCTGCTCGGGCCCGGATGCGGAGCCCGCAGCGACGGCGTCGTCCGCCTCCGCGGCGCCGGAAGGCTTCGACCAGGCACTGCACGACGAGTTGATCGCCATGCTCGAGCGCGACCAGAGCGGCCGCACCGGCGGGTCGGACGCCGAGGGCGATGCCGCCCGGACGGAACGGATGAAGGAAATTCTCGCCGAGCACGGCTGGCCGACCTTCGACCTCGTCGGGACGGACGGCGAGGACGCGGCGTGGGCGATCGTCCAGCACTCCGACCAGGACCCGGCCTTCCAGCGGGAGGCGCTCGAGCTGCTGCGCGCGGCGGTCGCTCAGGCGCAGGGCTCGCCGGGCAACCTCGCCTACCTCACCGACCGGATCGCGGCGGGCGCCGGCGAGCCGCAGACCTACGGCACCCAGGTCGGCTGCGGACCCGACGGGCCGGTGCCCGCGCCGCTCGCCGTCCCTTCCGCCGTCGACGCACGCCGCGCGGAGGTGGGGCTGGCACCGATGGCCGAGTACCTCGCCGAGATGGCGGCGATCTGCGCCGAGGACTGAGAAAGGACCCGCCTGCCCCCCCCGCTCGCACGCTCGCCGCGGGCCTCTGCAGGAGAGCCACGCTCAGAGGCGCCCTCCGGGCAGGACGACGAGCCGCGGTGCCTTCGCCGCCGGTGCCGCCGTCCGGCCGAGCGCCCGCCCGGCGGGGTGCCCGTCGGCCGGAGGGGTGCCGAAGTCGGTGAGGTCCCGCCGCGGCGCCGTCTCGGAGGTGAGCTCGACGCTCTCGATGCGGTCCTCGCGGAACCAGCGCATCGCATCCCGCTCGCGGCACCACGCGACCAGGAACCAGTGCCGGCCGCTCTTGGCCAGCAGCTGCGGCTCGACCTCGCGACGGGAGGTCGTGCCCTTGCTGTCCCGGTACCGGACCACCAGCACGCGGCGGCGCGTCACCGCCTGCTCGACGACCGACCGGATCTCCGCGGAGTGACCGGCCTCCGCACTGACCCACAGGCTGGTCGCCAGCAGCTGGGACCGGCGACCCGGGTCGGGCTCGAGTGCGCCGAGGACCTTCTCCAGGGCCGACCGCCCGTCCGCGCTGAACGGGCCGTCCGGCTGAGCGGCGAGCGCCACCGCGACCGCCGCTGCCTCCTCGGGCGTGAGGGTGACCGGCGGCAGCGTGGCGGCGGGGCGGGGCTCGGTGCGGGTCATGCGGGGATGGTGACGAGCCCCTCTGACAGTTTCTGCGGAGCGCCCGCCACGTAGGCTGCCGGACGGAGGCGTCAGGGTGTCTGGTGACCCCCGCGGCCTCTAAAGCCGACGTGGCCGAGCAGCTCGGTCAGGCGGGTTCGATTCCCGTCCGCCTCCGCCATCCCGCCTCGTCGCCCGGGCGCCGCCTACGCTGAGTAGCGATGAGCGATCCCCGCCGGCAGGTGCCCCGCACCGACACCCTGCTCGCCGACCCGCAACTCGCGGCCGCCGGCGAGCGGCTCGGCCTCGGCCTGGTGAAGGACGTCGTCCAGCGCGTGCAGCAGCGCATCCGTGACGGCGAGGTCTCCCCGCCCCACGCGGTGGACGCCGTCCTCGCCGCGCTCCCGAGCACGGCGAGCAGCCTGCGGCCCGTCCTGAACGCGACCGGCGTGCTGGTGCACACCAACCTCGGCCGGTCGCCACTGTCCGCGGCCGCCGTCGAGGCCGTGGTCGCGGCGAGCGGCACGACCGACGTCGAGCTCGACCTGGCCACCGGCCGGCGCGGCCCCCGCGGGGAGGCGGCGATCGCCGCGCTCCTGGCCGCCGTCCCGGCCGCCGAGGCGGCGATCGTGGTCAACAACTGCGCGGCGGCCCTCGCCCTGGTCGCGACCGTGCTCGGTCAGGGGCGCGAGCTCGTCCTCGCTCGCGGTGAGCTGGTCGAGATCGGCGACGGCTTCCGCATCCCCGACCTGCTCGTCTCCACCGGCGCCCGCCTGCACGAGGTCGGGACGACCAACCGGGTCACGCTCGCCGACTACCGCGGCGCCCTGGGCCCGGAGACCGGCGCCGTCCTCAAGGTGCACCCGTCGAACTTCGTCGTCCGCGGTTTCACCCGGGAGGTCGATGTCGCCGACCTGGCAGGAGCGCTCGACGGCACCGGCACCCCACTGGTCGCCGACATCGGGTCCGGGCTCCTCCAGCCGCATCCGCGGCTCCCCGAGGAGCCGGACGCGCAGGGCACCCTCGCGGCGGGCGCCGACCTGGTCCTGGCGAGCGGGGACAAGCTGCTCGGGGGACCGCAGGCCGGCCTGGTCCTGGGCCGGGCAGAGCTCGTCCAGCGTCTCCGCCGGCACCCGCTGTACCGGGCGCTGCGGGTCGACAAGACGACGCTCGCCGCGCTCGAGGCCACGCTGCGCGGGCCGCTGGCGCCCGTCCAGGAGATGCTCGCCGCAGATGTCGACGGCCTTCGGGTGCGTGCCCGCAGGCTGGCCGCCCATCTGGCAGCGCAGGGTGTCGACGCCGCGGCCGTCGACGCCGAGGCGCGGGTCGGCGGGGGAGGGGCGCCTGAGCACCCGCTGCCCAGCGCGGCCGTCTCGCTGCCCGCCTCCTTCGCCGAACCCCTGCGGCGGGGCGCCCCGCCGGTCGTCGGCTACCTGGACGGCGACCGCACGCTGCTGAACCTGCGCAGCCTCCTGCCCTCGGCGGACGACGACCTCGCCGCGGCCGTGCTGGCGGTCGCCGCGCAGTGAGCTCCATGCACGTGATCGCCACCGCCGGCCACGTCGACCACGGCAAGTCGGCCCTGGTACGAGCGCTCACCGGGATGGAGCCCGACCGCTGGGCCGAGGAGCGCCGCCGGGGCCTCACCATCGACCTCGGCTTCGCCTGGACGACGCTGCCGTCGGGACGACGGATCGCGGTGGTCGACGTCCCCGGGCACGAGCGGTTCGTCGGCAACATGCTGGCCGGCGTCGGGTCGGTGCCGGCGGCGCTGCTCGTGGTCGCCGCGGACGACGGCTGGTCGGCCCAGACCGCCGAGCACGTGGCCGTCCTCGACGCCCTCGGGGTCCGGCACGCCCTGCTCGCGGTGAGCAAGGCCGACCTCGCCGACCCGGACCCCGTGCTGGCCGACGTCGGGGAGAGGCTCCGCCGCACGTCCATGGGCGACGTCCCGGGGATGGCGGTGAGTGCCCTCACCGGTGCCGGCCTGCCCGATCTGACCGCGGGTCTCGAGCAGCTCCTGGCCGGCCTGCCGTCCCCGGACCCGGCCGCACCGGTGCGGCTCTGGATCGACCGCGCCTTCACCATCCGCGGCGCGGGCACCGTGGTCACCGGCACGCTCGCCGCGGGCGCCGTCGACGGCGAGGACCGGCTGCAGCTCGGCGACCGCAAGGTGGTGGTGCGCGGGGTGCAGTCGCTCGGCGAGCCGGTCGACCGCGCCGTCGCGACCGCGCGGGTGGCCCTCAACCTGCGCGGCGTCGCCGTCGAGGACCTCTCGCGGGGGGACGCCCTGCTGACGCCCGGCGCGTTCCGCTCCACCGCCACCGTCGACGTCACCCTGGCCCGCGCACCGGAGGACCGGCTGCCCGCGGAGGCGGTGGTGCACGTCGGCTCGGCCACGGTGGGCGCCCGCGTCCGGCCGCTGGACGGGACGGTCGTCCGGCTCCGGCTGAACGCGCCGCTGCCCCTGCGGATCGGCGACCGGCTGCTGCTGCGCGACCCCGGCACCCGCCGGGTGCTCGGCGCCGACGTGCGGGACGTCGACCCGCCGGAGCTCCGCCGTCGGGGCGCGGCCCGGCAGCGGGCCGCCGAGCTCGCCGCCCAGCCCCATGGCACCGCCGGTGCCGCGGCCGATCTCGCCCGGCGGAGAGTCGTGCGGGCCGGGGATTTCGCCGCCATGGGCTGGCCGGTGCCGCCCGGGGCCACCCTGCACGGCCCGTGGCTGATGGCCGGCGGGCTGGCCGACGAGCTCGCCGGCCGCGTGCCGGACGTCGTCGTGCGTTTCCGCAGGCTGCGGCCGCTCGAGCCGGGCCCGCCGGTGGAGGTCGTGCGCCGGGCGCTCGACCTGCCGGACGCCGACCTGGTGGCCGGCGTCGTCCGGCCGCCGCTCGTGCTGCGGGACGGCCGCGTGGTCCACGCGGCGGCGGAACTGCCGCCGCAGGTCCAGCGTGCGGTGGACGACGTCCGCGCCCGGCTGGCCGGGGACCCGTTCGCCGCACCCGAGGCAGGAGACCTCCAGGCCGCGGGCCTCGGCCCGCGCGAGCTGGCGGCGGCGGTGCGCAGCGGCCAGTTGGTGCGGATCGCCGGCGGCGTCCACCTCGCCCCCGGCGTGGCCGAGGAGGCGCGGAAGCGGCTGGTCCCCCTCGACCAGCCGTTCAGCGTGAGCCAGGCGCGCCGGGCCTGGGGAACCAGCCGCCGGGTCGCCGTGCCGCTGATGGAATGGCTCGACGCCCAGGGTGTGACAGTCCGGCTGCCGGACAACACCCGCCGCCTGCGCTGAAGCGCCGATGGAGGTCGTGTGTCCGTCACCGCCAGCGAGGCTCGTCAGCGGCTCTTCCCGCTGATCGAGGAGGTCAACGCCGAGTGGTGATCTCTCAGGTTGCTGGTCGCGCCGGATCGACCAGGAGCACCGGCTGGTCTACACGGTCCCAGGGGAACAGCTCGTCGTGCTGCAGGCTCGCTACCACTACTGAGTCCTGTGGGTGGCGCCCCCTCTCCCCGGTCGCCGGTCGGTACCCAGCGGGGGCGTGAGGGTACGGCTGCCCGGACAACATCCGTCGACTCCGCCTTGCTTGCGGGGCTCGTCTGAGCAGCCCCGCGACGGAGCCGTGGGTCATCCCTTGGAGTGCCCTGAGCCGCCCAGCTGCTGACACGCTGCGCATCGGGAGGGTTACTTACTGTGCAGCTCGGCCACGGGGTCAGCGCGATTCCTCACGAACGCGGAAGAACAGGTCACGCAATGTCACCAGGATTCGGATCCTCGCCCAGGCGCGGACGCACGAGCAAGCGCATGCTCCGCGGCGTCGCCGTCTCGACGTTGGGTGCCCTGCTCGCCGGCTCCGGGCTCGGTGTCGCCCACGCCGAGGTGGACCCTGCGCTGGGCTACGACGCGATCGCGAACAAGGGTTCCCTGTTCAACATCGCCGAAGTCGTCGGCGCCCACGACGCCTACCGCAAGGGGCTCACGGGCAAGGGCGTCGGCGTGGCGCTGATCGACACCGGCGTCGCCCCTGTGCCCGGCCTGACGAGCGGCAACGTCGTCAACGGACCGGACCTGTCGTTCGACAGCCAGCTGGACGGGATGGCGCATCTCGACGCCTTCGGCCACGGCACCCACATGGCGTCGATCATCGCCGGCCGGGATGCCGCGGGGACTCCGTCGTCCTACCTCGACCCCGGCCGCTTCACCGGGATCGCGCCCGACGCCACCCTGGTGAACGTCAAGGTCGGGGCGAGCAACGGGGCGGTGGACGTCACCCAGGTCATCGCGGCCATCGACTGGGTCGTCGAGCACGCGAAGGACCCAGGGCTCAACATCCGCGTGATCACGCTGGCCTACGGCACCGACTCGTTGCAGAGCAGCACGGTCGACCCCCTCGCCTACGCCGTCGAGAACGCCTGGAGGAAGGGCATCGTCGTCGTCGCCGCGGGCGGGAACGACGGCCGGCCGGACAAGACGCTGGCAAACCCGGCCTACGACCCGCACGTGCTCGCCGTCGGCGCGATGGACAGTGCCGGCACGGTGAGCTCCTCCGACGACACCGTCCCGAACTGGTCGACGCGGGGCACCGATGCCCGGCACGTCGACGTCGTCGCCCCTGGCGTCTCGGTGCTCGGGCTGCGCGTGCCCGGTGGCGTGTCGGACTCGAACAACCCGCAGGCCCGGGTCGGGGAACGGTTCGCACGCGCCTCGGGCACGTCGCAGGCAACCGCCGTCGCCGCCGGTGAGGCGGCGCTGATCCTGCAGAAGTACCCCTGGCTCGCACCGGACCAGGTGAAGCAGCTGATGACGACCACCGCCAGCGGCATCCTCTCCTCGCTGCCGATCTTGAGCGGCAGCGGTCTGGTCAACCTCCGGGCGGTGCTGTTCAACCCCGTCAACTCCCTCCTTGGAACCGTCGGCGGGCTGCTGGACTCCCTCGGCACCAAGCGCTGGGGGTCGGGCACGGGTTCGCTGGAGAAGGCGCGCGGCAGCTTCCACGTGGGCGCGGGTGCGACGGAGCTCCGGGGCGAGATCGACATCTTCGGCCGTGCCTGGAGCGGCTACACCTGGACGCGGCAGGCCTCCGGCGGCTCCGTCTGGAACTACGGCGCCTGGCTCGGGCAGCGCATGACCGGCGACGGCTGGCAGGACCACAGCTGGCCGACCGCCTCCTGGCCCGCCACCGACTGGACCGGCGCCAGCTGGACTGCCGACGCCTGGTCGGCGAAGACGTGGAGCAACGGGTCGTGGTCGGCGAAGACGTGGAGCGGCGACACGTGGTCGGCGAAGACGTGGAGCGGCGACACGTGGTCGGCGAAGACGTGGAGCGGCGACACGTGGTCGGCCAAGACCTGGAGCAGCGAGAACTGGTCGTGACCGGGCCGCCGGGGACGTCGAAACGGCACGTCCTCCTCGACTGACCCGGTGGGGTGAGGCAGAGCGGGGTGGGACTCAACGTCCCACCCCGCTCTGCCGTCCTGGTCAGGGAGGAGGTGAGGAAATGGTGCCAGGTCTGCGTACGGCCCTGCGACCGGCGCGGCAGACGGTGCTCGTCGTCGCGATGATCGCCGCGCTGCTGTCCCTCACCCTGCTCGTCGGGCACCCGTTCGTGGGGCTGGGGCCCTACCTCGGGTTCGCGAACCTGCCCTGGTGGGCGTTGGGCGTCGGGTTCGCCGCCACCGAGGCATGCGTCTTCTACCTGCAGACCAAGCGGGAGGCACGGACGGTCTCGATCAGCGAGCTGCCGCTCGTCCTCGGTCTGTTCCTCGCCTCGCCGGCGCAGCTGCTGCTCGGCCGCCTGGCCGGGTCGGTCGCGGTCTTCGTGATCCACCGGGGCGCCCCGGTGTTGAAGACGACGTGGAATCTCGCGCTCGTCAGCCTGCAGACCGCCGTAGCCGTCGCCCTGTTCCACCTCCTCGCCGACGGCCGGGAGGTGAGCAGCCCGCTGGTCTGGCTCGGTGCCTACGCCGGGGCGATCGCCGCCAACTGCGTCGCCAGCATCGCCCTCGCTCTCGTCATCGCGATCTACGAGCGCGACCTGCGCATCCGTCCGATCCTCGACGACATGGTGAAGGGCGAGCCCTTCGCACCGTTCGTGGTCACCCTCGCGCTGATCGCGGTGATGAGCCTCTCGGCCGCCCGGCACAGCGCATGGCTGCTGCTGGTCACCGGTACCGGCCTGCTGCTCGGCTATCGGGCCTATGCCTCGCTCGCCAACCGGCACCTGGGCACCGAGCGGCTGTACCGCTTCGCCCAGGCCGTCACCAGCGCCCCGGAGGTCGACGAGACCCTGCGCAAGCTGCTGCAGGAGGCCAAAGAGCTGTTGCGCGCCGAGCGCGCCGAGGTCGCCTTCGTGGCCTCCGACGGCGGGGACGTCGCGCACGTGCGGCTCGGTGCCACCGGGCGCCTCGGACGCTCCTCGGAGCCTCCCGCGCCGGCGGACCAGTGGCTGATCTCGCGCGTCGTCGGCGAGGGGGAACCGCTGCTGATCAGCCGCGGGACCCGGGACGCCGTCGAACGGCGGTGGCTCGACGCCCAGGTCGCCCGCGAGGCGGTAGCGGTGCCCCTGCGCGGCGGGACCGGCATCCTCGGCGTCCTCATCGCGACCGACCGGATCGGGGACGTCCGCACCTTCGCCGACGACGACGTACGGCTGCTCGAGACGGTGGCCAGCCACGCCAGCGTGGCGCTGCAGAACGGCAAGCTGATGGACCAGCTGCGGCACGAGGCGATCCACGACGCGCTGACCGGGCTGCCGAACCGGACCGCCCTCCAGCGCCAGCTGGCGGCTGCGCTGGAGGAGGTGGCCGACGGCCGTTCGCCCGGTGCCGCGGTCATGATCCTCGACCTCGACAGCTTCAAGGAGGTCAACGACACCCTGGGTCACCAGCACGGCGACCAGCTCCTCATCGAGGTCGGTGCGCGCCTGAGCACCGCGGCCGGCCCCGCCGGCTTCGTCGCGCGGCTGGGCGGTGACGAGTTCGCCGTCCTGCTGAGCGGCATGGACGACGAGGACCGCGCCATCCGGGTGGGCCGACGACTGCTGCGCTCCCTGGAGCAGCCGGTGTCGCTCGACGGGCTCGAGATCGAGGTGGGCGGTTCGCTCGGCGTGGCCATGGCCCCCGTACACGCCTCGGACCCGGCCGGGTTGCTCAAGCGCGCCGACATGGCGATGTACGACGCCAAGGCGTCCACCGGTGGACTCCGGCTCTACGAGCCCGACCCGGACTCGGACAACCCCCGCCGGCTCATGCTCGTGTCCGAGCTGCGCACGGCGCTCAACCAGGGCCGGATCGAGGTGCACGTCCAGCCCCAGGCAGCACTGTCGACCGGGAAGACCGTCAGCGTCGAGGCGCTGGTCCGGTGGAACCACGCCGACCTCGGTCCCATCCCGCCCGACGAGTTCATCCCGATCGCCGAGCGCAGCGGGCTCGTCGGCCTGATCACGACGCGGGTCCTCGACGCCTCCCTCGCCGCCGTGGCCGACTGGCAGCGGCACGGCGTGGAGCTCGGCATCGCGGTCAACCTGTCGGCCCGCAGCCTGCAGGACACCGACCTGGTCGACGAGGTGTCCCGTCTCCTCCGCCGGCACGGCGTCCCCGCGTCGCGGCTGACCCTCGAGGTGACCGAGAGCTCGGTCATGGCCGACCCGACGCGGGCGATCGCGCTGCTGCACCAGTTGCGGGCGCTCGGGGTCCGCCTCTCCGTAGACGACTTCGGCACGGGCTACTCGTCGCTGTCCTACCTCAAGAGCCTGCCGGTCCAAGAGGTCAAGATCGACCGCAGCTTCGTCACCGGCCTCAGCAACCAGAGCGAAGACGTCGCCATCGTCCGGGCGATCGTGGACCTGGGCCGGCATCTCGGCCTGGAGGTCGTCGCGGAGGGCGTCGAGGACCGTCCGACCTGGGACCTTCTCGCCTCGATGGGGTGCGACCTCGTGCAGGGTTGGCACCTCGCCCGCCCCATGCCGGTGGACGAGCTCGTCCCATGGATGAGGGCACACGCGGGCACTGCGTCGCGCCCCGCGCTCCACGCCCTCTGACAGCGCCTTGTGCCGGATCCCGCTGCTCAGTCCGTCGTGGGCACCCATCGCGCAGGGCGCTTCTCGCGGAAGGACGCGATGCCCTCCTGTCCCTCCTCGCTGGCGAAGAACCGGGCCGAGAGCTCCAGCAGCGAGTCGAACTGCAGCGCCGGCGTCCGTGCCCGCAGCAGCCGCTTGGTCTCGGCCAGCGCGGCAGGCGCTCCGGCGGTCAGGTGCACCAGCTGCGCGCGCACCTCGCCATCCACGTCGGCGTCGGGGACGACGAGGTCGACCAGCCCGCCCGCCGCGGCCGTCTCGGCGTCGAAGACCTGGCCGGTGAGCATCAGCCGGTGCGCGATGTGCGGCACCATCCGGGGGAGGACGACGGCCGAGATGACGGCCGGGACGACCCCGATCCGCACCTCGGAGAACGCGAAGGTCGCCGCCGCGCCGGCCACGACGACGTCGCAGGCGGCCAGCAGGCCGACCCCGCCCGCGCGCGCCGGTCCGCGGACCACCGCGACCACCGGCTTCGACGCCTTCCAGATCGCCTCGAGCAACTCGGGGAACTCGCGCACGCCCTGGTCCTGCACCCCGCCGCCGGCCGCCTCGGCGAGGTCCATCCCGGAGCAGAACACCCGGCCGGTGTGGTCGAGGACGACCACTCGCACGGCGTCGTCGGCGAGCGCGTCGCGCAGCGCCGCGCCCAGCTCGGCCCGGAGAGCCCGGGAGAGCGCGTTGCGGTTGGCGGGGGAGTCCATCGTCAGCGTCGCGACGCCGCGCGCCACCTTCACCTGCACCACACGGTCGGAGGTCACAGCGGCATCCTGCCGGGCCGCGGCGCCGGCGCGGGACACTGGAGCAGATGAACACCGTCCTGCCGCTGCTGCCGGCCCCCGGCGTGCCGGCCGGGTCGCCCGGACCCGACGCGCTGCCCGACCGCGCCCGGACCGGGCTGACGACCACGCCGTTCGGCCTCTACGTGCACGTGCCGTTCTGCGCGACCCGCTGCGGTTACTGCGACTTCAACACCTACACCTCCGACGAGCTGGGCCCCGGGGCGAACCGGTCGGAGTACGCCGGCACCGCGATCACCGAGCTGCGCCGCGCCGCCGCGACCCTCGGCCCGGACCTGCCGACCGTCTCCACGGTGTTCGTCGGCGGCGGCACCCCGACCCTGCTGCCCGCCGACGACCTGGCCGCCGTCCTGGGCGAGATCCGGGACCTGTTCCCGGTGACCGACGACGTCGAGGTGACCACCGAGGCGAACCCCGAGACGGTGGGCCCGCAGTCGCTCTCGCGGTTGCGCGAGGCCGGCTTCACGCGGGTGAGCCTGGGCATGCAGTCCGCCGCCGAGCACGTGCTCGCCGTCCTCGACCGGCGGCACACCCCGGGCCGGGCCGTCGAGGCCGCGCACGAGGCCCGGGCCGCCGGCTTCGAGCACGTCAACCTCGACCTGATCTACGGGACGCCGGGGGAGACCGACGACGACTGGGCCGCCACGCTCGACGCCGTCCTCGCGAGCCCGGTCGACCACGTCAGCGCGTACGCGCTGATCGTCGAGGACGGCACCCGGCTTGCGCGGCGGATCAGCCGCGGCGAGCTGCCGATGCCCGACGACGACGTCCTCGCCGACCGCTACGTGCAGGCCGACGCGACCCTGACGAAGGCCGGCCTCGCGTGGTACGAGGTGTCGAACTGGGCGACCGGTGACGCCGCCCGGTGCCGGCACAACGAGCTGTACTGGGCCAACGCCAACTGGTGGGGCGTCGGGCCGGGGGCACACAGCCACGTCGGCGGCGTCCGCTGGTGGAACGTCAAGCACCCGGCGGCCTACGCCGACCGCCTCGCGGCCGGGCTGAGCCCCGCCCAGGACGCCGAGGTCCTGGACGACGCCGACCGCGCGCTGGAGACGATCATGCTCGGGCTCCGGCTCCGCGACGGCCTGCCGCTGACGGCGCTGTCGGAGACCGGTCGCGACCGCGCGAGGGACTCCGTCGCGCGCGGACTGCTCGAACCGAGCGCCCACGAGGCGGGCCGCGCCGTCCTCACCGACCGCGGCCGGCTGCTCGCCGATGCCGTCGTCCGCGACCTCACGGACTAGCCTTCCGTTCCCAGTGCCGGACGGGCAGGCTCGGTGGCATGGGACGGTTCGACGTGCTGCGCCGCATCGAGCGGCTGGACCCGGCACGCGACTTCGTCGAGATCTACCGGTTGATGGGCTCCTACGAGTTCCCGTGGGACATGACCCAGGCGCTGAGCTTCGCGCTCTTCCGCACCTACGCCGTCCCGAGCATCGGGGCGATCCTGGCGCAGACCGGCGAACTCACCGCCCGCCCGCAGAAGCGCTACGACGACACGGTGCTGATCCTGGACGCGGTCATCGAGCACGGGATGGACAGCCCCGAGGGCCGGACGGCGATCCGCCGGATGAACCAGATGCACCGCGCCCACGACATCGGCAACGACGACCTGCGCTACGTGCTGGCCACCTTCGTGGTGACGCCGATCCGGTGGGTGGACGCGTACGGCTGGCGCCGGATGACCGAGGTGGAGCGGATCGCGAGCGCCAACTACTACCGCGCCCTCGGCCGGCGCATGGGCATCCGGGGGATCCCGGCCACCTGGCAGGCGTTCGCCCGGCTGCTGGACACCTACGAGCGCGAGCACTTCGGCTTCGATCCGGGCGCCCGGACGGTGGCCGACGCGACCCTCGCGCTGCTGGCCACCTTCCCGCCGAACCACCTGCTCCCGGAAGGCCTCGTGCGGCGGATCTCCCTCGCCACCATGGACCCGTCGCTGCTCGACGCGTTCGACTTCCCTCAGCCGGGCCGCACGCTCCGCCGCGTCGTCCGCACGGGACTGCGGGCGCGGGGACGCGTCGTCCGGTTCCTGCCGCCCCGCCGCGACCCGTTCTTCGCCCGTCAGCTGCCACAGATCCGCAGCTATCCCGATGGTTACGACGTGGCCGGTCTCGGCACCTTCCCGCCGGGCTGCCCCGTGCCCCATCCCCGGGGCGCCGAGCGCGAGAAAGCCCCGGCCTCATCCGAATGGGCGGTTCCGGATCGCCTCTCGTGAGCTAGGGTCCTCGTTCCGGCAACGGCGCCGGGGTGATCGGTGGGGGTGGTCGACGGTGGACGCAGCAGTGTTCCGCGCCGTGGGCTTTCCGCCAGGTCTCCGCAAAGCCGTTCCCGCGCTGTCGGGCGGCATGCTGCTCGCGCTGGCGATGAACCGGCGCGCCCGCGGCCTGAGAGGACTCGACGTCCTCCGCCGCAGCCAGGACAGGGCCCCGCCGCAGTTCTCCTGACTCCCTCCGGAGTCCGCGACCCGCCCGTCCTGACGCGCCACCACCGGTGACCGCGTCTTCCCGCGTTGCCCCAAGGAGATCTGCATGTCCGCCAGCCTCGACACCTCGTCCCGCTTCCGCGCCCTGCTGGAGAGCCAGCGCGCCGGCTGCGCGCACCAGCGCGAGGAGGCCCTCGCCGAGTGCGCGCAGTCCGTGCCCGACCCGGTCGCGCAGCGTCGTGCCGCCGACCTCCAGGTCACCCTCGGCGAGATCGACGCCGCCCTCGCCCGCATCGAGGCCGGCACGTACGGGGCGTGCACCCAGTGCGGCAGCCAGATCCCGGAGGAGCGGCTGGAGCTGCGCCCCTTCGCCAGCCGCTGCGTCGCCTGCACCAGCGCCCGCTGACCCCACCCACCTGACAGCTGTCAGGTGCTCATCGCAACGTTCCGCACTACTCGCGGGCGGGCGGCCGGACCACGCTGATCGCGTGACCCGACCGCCTGCCCTCGAGATCTCCGGCCTGACCGTCCGCTACGGCGACACCGTCGCCGTCCACGGTCTGGACCTCGCCATCCCCGCCGGTTCCACGGTGGCCCTGCTCGGCCCGAACGGGGCCGGGAAGTCCACGATCGTCAACGCCGTCCTCGGCCTCCTTCCGACCGCTGCCGGCAGCGTCCGCATCCTCGGCCGCCGGCCGGCCGATGCCGTCCGCGCCGGCAGCGTCGGCGCGATGCTGCAGCACGGCGGCCTGCCCAGCGAGGCGCGCGTCGGCGAGGTGCTCGACCTCGTCGCCCGCAGCTTCCCGACCTCCTGGCCGCTGGACGACCTGGTCGCCACGGCCGGCATCGACGGCCTGCTCGGCCGGCCGGTCGAGGCGCTCTCCGGCGGCCAGCGCCAGCGGGTCCTCCTGGCACTCGCCCTGGCGGGCGCGCCGCCGCTGCTGCTCCTGGACGAGCCGACCTCGGCCATGGACGTCGAGGGCCGCCGGGCCTTCTGGACGACGATGCGCGGGCTGGCCGACCGCGGGCACACCGTCGTCTTCGCCACCCACCACCTCGAAGAGGCCGACGCGGTCGCCGACCGGGTGGTCGTCGTCGCCGGGGGCCGGGTGATCGCCGACGGTTCCGCGGCCGACGTCAAGGCGACCGCGGCGCGCCGGATCAGCTTCACGGCTGTGCCGGATCGCCGCTTCGACGACCTGCCGGCGGTGACGGCGACGAGCCGGCAGGGCGGCACGCTGACGCTCACCACCGCCGACGCCGATCTCACCCTCCGCGCCCTGCTGGCCGACGGCGGCCGGCTGCCCGACCTCGAGGTGCGGGGCGCCAGCCTGGAGGACGCCGTCCTCGCGCTCGTCTCGACCGGCCGCTCGTCCTCGAACGGAGTTCCGCGATGAAGCCCCTGCTCGCCTTCCAGCTGCGCCGCGTCGGCCGCAACCGTCAGTACCTGCTGTTCACCGTGCTGCTTCCGGCGCTGTTCACGGTCTTCTTCACGAAGATCTTCGGTGGCCTGGCCTCGGGGCCCGCGGGCTACCAGGAGGAGGCCACCCGCTACATGGTCTCGATGATGGCCTACGGCGGGCTGGGTGCCGCCCTGGGCGCGACGATCCGGCTGTCCTTCGACCGGGCGTCGGGCTGGCTCCGCCAGCTGCGGATCACGCCGGTGCCGCAGAGCCGGGTGCTCGCCGTCGACGTCGCCGTGGGGGCGCTCCTCACGCTGCCGAGCCTGGTGACCGTCGCCCTGGTCGGCCGCTTCGTCAACGACGTCCAGCTGGGCCTCGGCACCTGGCTGGCCCTCGTCGGCGTCCTCTGGGCGGGGGCCATCACCTTCGTCGCGCTGGGGCTGCTCCTCGGGCTGGCGCTGGAGGAGCGGGCGGCGGGCGGCGCGATGGGCTTCGTGGGCGTCGTGCTCGCCGCGCTGGGCGGCCTGTGGGCGCCGGTCGAGGTGTTCCCCGACTCGATGCGGACCCTCGCGCACGCCATGCCCTCCTACTGGTACGCCGAGTTGGGACGGGACGTGGCCGCGGGCGCCGGCCCGACGGCGCAGGCCGTGCTGGTGCTGGCCGGGTTCACGGCGGTCTTCGCCGCGCTGGCCGCCCTCGTCGCGGTCAGGCGTCCGCTGTACGCCGTCGCCGGATGAGGAGCGTTACGGTCCGCGGCGTGAACCCGTCGATCCGGTGGCGGCGCGTCGGTTGGGCGCTGCCGTGGCTGCTGTTCCAGGCCTTTCCGATCGCCGACCTGGTGACCACGGACCGGCCGGCACTGGTGCGCGTCGTCGCCGGCGCCGGCCTGCTGGTGTTCACCGCCGCCTACCTGTCCGTCTTCGGCCGCTCGTTCGGGTCCGGTCCGGTCCGCGCCCGTCCCTGGGCCGAGTTCGTCCTTCTCGCGGTGCTCGGCATCGCCCTCGCTGCCTGGCTCGGACCGGGCTGGGCCGGCTTGATGATCTACCTCTCGTCGGCCGCGGCCGCAGGGCTGCCCGAGCGGTGGGTGTGGCCCGCGGTCGTCGGCGCCGCGGGCGTCTGCACCGCCGTCCTCGCCGCCCACGACCTCCTCGGCGACGTCTTCGTGCTCCCGGTGCTCTGCCTGCTGACCGGGTTCGCCATCCAGGGGACGCGGCACCTCGTGTCGGTCAACTCCGAGCTCGTCGAGGCCCGCGACGAACTCGCCCGGAGCGCGGTCGCCGAGGAGCGGATGCGGTTCGCCCGCGACCTGCACGACCTGCTCGGGCACAGCCTGTCGCTCATCGCGCTGAAGAGCGAGCTCGCCGGTCGGCTGGCCGAGCGGGACCCGGTGCGCGCGCGGCAGGAGATGGCCGACGTCGAGGCGGCCGCCCGGCGGGCCCTCGCGGAGGTCCGGGACGCCGTCAGCGGCTACCGGCAGGTGAGCCTCGCCCAGGCGCTGGCGGAGGCACGGTCGGCCCTGTCGGCCGCCGGGATCACGCTGCGGACGCCGCCTCCGGGAGAGCCCCTGCCCGCGGCCGTCGACGCGGTGCTGGGCTGGGTCGTGCGCGAGGCCACGACCAACGTGCTGCGGCACAGCGGCGCGCGCGAGGTCACCGTCGAGGTCTCGACGGACGACCGGGGCGTGGTCCTCACCGTGTCCGACGACGGCCGGGGCGGCGCCGGTACCGCGGGCGCTGGGCTGTCCGGCCTCACCGAGCGGGTGACGGCCCTGGGCGGACACCTCGACGCGGGGCCTGCCGCCGGCCGCGGGTTCCGGCTGGCCGCCCGGCTGCCGCTCAGCGCCACGGAAGCGGCGGTGAGGCGATGATCCGGGTGCTCATCGCCGAGGACCAGTCCCTCGTCCGGGGTGCGCTGCGGGCCCTGCTCGAGCTGGAGGACGACGTCGAGGTCGTCGCCGAGGTCGGCCGAGGGGACGCCGTGGTCGACGCCGCCCGCGAGCACCGCCCGGACGTGGCGCTGCTGGACATCGAGATGCCCGGCGGTGACGGCATCGAGGCGGCCCGCGCGCTGGCCACCGCCGTCCCGGAGTGCCGGGCGGTCATCCTCACGACCTTCGGGCGGCCGGGGTTCCTGCGCCGGGCGATGGAGGTCGGCGCCGCGGGCTTCCTGGTGAAGGACGCGCCGGTGGCCGAACTCGCCCAGGGCATCCGCGCGGTGATGGCGGGGGAGCGGGTCATCGACCGCGACCTCGCCGCCGCCGCGCTGGCGATCGGCGCCACCCCGTTGTCCACTCGCGAGGCCGACGTCCTGCGGGCGGCCGCGGGCGGTGCCACGGTCGCCGACATCGCCGGTCGGCTGTTCCTGTCGGAGGGGACGGTGCGCAACTACCTCTCCTCGGCGATCGGCAAGACCGGCGCCCGCACCCGGGTGGAGGCCGCCCGCGTGGCCGAGGAGAAGGGCTGGCTCTAGGTCGGCTGCAGCCCGACGAGTCAGTCCTCCAGCGAGCGCACGACCAGTGAGAAGGCGGCGAAGAACGCGCTGGTCGCCGCGGCCCGCATCGCAGTCGCTCGGCCGATGGCCTGCGCTGATCCGAGGGCGGTCAGCGTGTCCACGACGTTCATCCCCGCCGACACGGCCAGCATCCGGTCGGTCTCCTCCCTCGTCCGTGCGGTGGAGGACCAGGCGGCGAGCGCGAGCATCCGGCTCCCGAACAGGCGGAGCAGCTGTGTGGTGTGCGGCGTCGGCGGGACGCCATAGGTGGCACCCAGCGCCCGAGGCGCCAGGACGCCGGCGGCCCCGAAGACGACGGCGCCTCCGGTGAGTGCCTGCACCAGCGTCCCCCTCGACATACCCAGCGCTGTCGATGCCATCTCGATCCCCTCTGCCGCCCGAACTGCCCCGGTCCTCGAAGCAGGGTGCTCTCGATGGCGCCGGCCGTACAGGTGCTCCGCCGCGAAGCGGCGAGGTTCAGACCCGGCGGGGGTTGGGGACCGGCGGCTGGGTGGGGATCGACGCGGTGGCCGGCCCGGACGGCGCCTCGACAGGGGTCAGCGAGTCGAGGTCGAGCACCCGGACGTGGATCACGTTGCGCTGCTGCAGCGCCGCCCGGAGTGCGCGGTGCAGGCCGTCCTCGAGGTAGAGCTCGCCGTGCCACTGCACCGCGTGGGGGAACAGGTCGCCGTAGAAGGTGGAGTCGTCGGCGAGCAGCGCGTCGAGCGCCAGTTCCTTCTTCGTCGTCGTCAGCGTGTCCATCCGCACCTGGCGGGGCGGGATCATCGCCCAGTCGCGCGTGGACAGGCCGTGATCGGGATAGGGGCGGCCGTCACGAACCGATTTGAAGATCAGGGAACCGACCTCCGCTCTCTGCCCCGCGGGGAGGCGCCGACCGGTCCACCCTAACCGCCGGAACTGTGCGGTGCCCATGCCCCGTACGGCCCCGTCCAGAGGCTCGCCGCGAGCTTGCGAGCGGTCCGATGGCCTCGGTGCAGGATCCTCCCGCGAGCCCGCGAGTGGTGGGGGCAGCGAGGTCCTTCCGGGGGTCCTCGATCCGCGAGCCACGCGACGAGGCGCCGTCCCGGACGTATGCTGGCTTGGCACTCGGTCCGTGCGAGTGCCAGATCCGGGCGTGTCCCGGAGGCGCCGCACGGCACGTCGACCGGTACGGGGAGGTGTCACCGTGGCGCACGACGAACGCCGCCTGGAAGTCCTCCGGGCCATCGTCCAGGACTATGTCTCGACCAACGACCCGGTAGGCAGCAAGGCCCTCGCCGAGCGCCACGACCTCGGCGTGTCACCGGCCACCATCCGCAACGACATGGCGGTGCTGGAGGAGCAGGGCTACATCACCCAGCCGCACACCAGCGCGGGGCGGGTGCCCACCGACAAGGGCTACCGGCTGTTCGTCGACAAGCTGTCCGCCGTCAAGCCGCTGTCAGTGGCCGAGCGCCGGGCGATCGAGCGGTTCCTCGACGGCGCCGTCGACCTGCACGACGTGCTCGGCCGCAGCGTGCGGCTGCTCGCCCAGCTGACCCGGCAGGTGGCCGTCGTCCAGTACCCGACGCTGTCGCGCAGCGCCGTCCGCCACCTCGAGGTCGTGCAGGTCGCGGCCGCGCGGCTGATGCTGGTGCTCATCACCGATACCGGCCGCGTCGAGCAGCGGGTCGTGGACTGTCCCGTGGACGTCGACGCCGAGGCCGTCGCCGAGCTGCGCACGTTGCTGAACTCCGCGTTCCACAACGTGAAGCTGATCGACGCCGGGGGCAAGGTGCCCGACCTGCTCGACACCGCGCCGGAGCACCTGCGGGGCCTTGTCGCCACCGTCAGCGCCACCCTGCTGGAGACGCTGGTCGAGCCCGGTGAGGACCGGCTGGTCATCGGCGGCACGGCCAACCTCGCCCGCGGCAACGCCCTCGACTTCCCCGGCACGGTGCGCCCCCTGCTGGAGGCCCTGGAAGAACAGGTCGTGGTCCTGCGGTTGATGGCTCAGGTGGACGCGAGCACGGTGCTCGTCCGGATCGGTGAGGAGAACGCCCACGAGGCGCTCACCGGGGCATCCTTCGTGTCCGTCGGGTACGGCTCCGACAACCGCGCCCTCGGTGGGCTCGGGGTCGTCGGGCCCACCCGCATGGACTATCCGACGAACATGGCCGCGGTTCGCGCCGTGGCCCGCTACGTCGGCCACCTGCTGGCCGAGAGCTGAGGCTGAGACTTCTTCATGGCAACCGACTACTTCGGCGTGCTGGGCGTTGCCCGCGGTGCCAGCGACAGCGACATCAAGCGCGCCTACCGGAAGCTGGCGCGCGACCTGCACCCGGACGTCAACCCCGATCCCGGCGCCAAGGAGCGCTTCCAGGAGGTCACCCGTGCGTACGAGGCGCTGACCGACCCCGAGAAGCGCCGCATCGTCGACCTCGGCGGCGACCCGTTCGACACCGCCGGCGGCGGGGGAGCGGGGGGCTTCGGGACGGCCGGTTTCGGTGGCCTCGGCGACATCATGGACGCGTTCTTCGGCGGTGCGGCGACGCGCGGCCCGCGCAGTCGCACCCGCGCCGGGCGCGACGCCCTCATCCCGATCGAGCTGGAGCTCGACGAGACGGTCTTCGGGACGACGAAGGACATCACCGTCGACACGGCAGTCCTGTGCACCGTCTGCACCGGCGCAGGCACTGCACCCGGCACGCACCCGACGACCTGCACCACCTGCTCCGGCCGTGGTGAGGTGCAGAGCGTCCAGCGCGGTTTCCTCGGACAGGTCGTCTCCAGCCGCGTCTGCCCCACCTGCGCCGGCACCGGCCAGGTCATCCCCGAGCCCTGCCCCGAGTGCGCCGGCGACGGCCGCGTCCGCTCGCGCCGCACGCTGCAGGTGAAGGTGCCCGCCGGCGTCGAGGACGGCATGCGGATCCGGCTCACCGGCCAGGGCGAGGTCGGCCCCGGGGGCGGCCCCGCCGGCGACCTGTACGTCGAGATCCACGAGCGGCCGCACGACGTCTTCACCCGTGACGGCGAGGACCTGCACTGCCGGGTCACGCTGCCGATGACCTCGGCCGCCCTGGGGACGACGCTGAGCCTCAAGACCCTGGACGGCGAGGAGGACCTCGACATCCGCCCCGGCACCCAGTCCGGCAGCGTCCTGACGCTGCGCGCGCACGGTGCCCCGCGGCTGCGAGGCACCGGCCGGGGCAACCTGGTCGTGCACATCGAGGTCTCCACGCCCACCCGCCTGGACGCCGAGCAGGAGAAGCTGCTGCGGGAGCTGGCGGCGCTGCGCGGCGAGGACCAGGCCGACTCCCACCGCGAGGCCCAGGGCGGGCTGTTCTCCCGGGTCCGCGACGCGTTCAACGGGCGCTGAGATGACCAGTCCCGGCGCGGCCGCCGTCCCCGAGCTGGGCGGCGCACCCATGTTCATCGTCCCCGGCCTCGCGGAGTCCGACGAGCTGCTCGTCGACGGCGCCGAGGGCCGGCACGCGGTCGAGGTGCTGCGGCTCTCGCCGGGGGAGCGGGTCCGGGTCGGCGACGGCCAGGGCACGGTCGCCGACAGCGAGGTCCTCAGCGCCGGTGCCGACGGTCTGCGCGTGGCCGTGGTGCAGCGGTTCGAGGTGCCGGCACCGGATCCGGAGTTCGTGCTGGTGCAGGCGCTGCCGAAGGGCGACCGCGGTCCGCTTGCGGTCGACCTGGCCACCGAGCTCGGCGTGGACCGGATCGTGCCGTGGGCCGCCTCGCGCTGCGTGACCCGCTGGCGCGACGACCGGATCGCCAAGGGCGTGGCGAAGTGGCGGGCGGCGGCGCACGCGGCCAGCAAGCAGTCCCGCCGTCCGCACGTCCCGGAGGTCACCGACCTCATGACCACCCGCGAGGTGTGCGGGCTGCTGGCCGACGTCGACCTCGCGCTGGTCCTGCACGAGCAGGCCCGTCGTCCCCTCGCGGAGCTGGACATCCCGACGTCGGGGACCGTGGCGATCGTCGTCGGCCCCGAGGGCGGGCTCACCGACGGCGAGGTGGTGGCCTTCCGCGCCGCCGGCGCGCAGGCCGTGCGTCTGGGCGCCGAGGTGCTGCGCACCTCCACGGCAGGTGCCGCCGCCCTCGCCGCCCTGTCGTCGTCCACCCGCTGGAAGTAGCCGCCGCCCCCTGGTGATCAGGTGACCTGATCACCAGGGGTCCTGGCTCACCGTCGACGCTGAGCCAGGACCACACAGGGTGAGCCAGGACCGCCTCAGCAGCACCGTGCGATCGGGTTCTTCTCCGCGGCGTCGGTCCGCTGTCGCTCGAAGTCGTAGCGACTCATCGGCGGGTGCCCGTGCTCCGCGCAGTGCTCCAGGTACCGGTCCCAGTTCGCCTCTCCGGTGAACTCGCGCAGGTACCAGCGCACGCCCTGCCAGGCGCGGCCGACCCCCGCCGTCACGGTTGCGGCCTCCCGCCCGCGCCGGAGCCGACCAGCCGCTCGTGCTCGGCGATGGCGCGCTTCTCCTCAGGAGTCGGGAAGAGCCCTGCCGGCTCGACGAGGTTGGACGGCGTCGGCGGTTCCTCCGTCGTCGGCAGCTGGCCCGCCCGGATCGCCCGCATGATCACCACGAGGGCGTTGGCGACCACGACGAGCGTCAGCAGTGCGAAGACGGACTGCAGGATGCCGTTGAGGGTGGAGTTGAAGATGACCTGGTCCATCTGCCCCTGGTCCTGGGCGGGCGCCAGGACCTCCCCGGCGTTCTGGGCGTCGCGGTACACCTGCGCCTGGGTGAAGTAGCCGACCCTCGGGTCGCCGGAGAAGACCTTCTGCCAGCTCGCGGTCATCGTGACGACGAGGTCCCAGGCCAGCGGGATCCCGGTGACCCAGGCGTAGCGGAGCTTCCCGTGCTTGATCAGCAGCACCGTGCAGAGCGTGAGCGCGATCGCGGCGAGCAACTGGTTGGCGATGCCGAACAGCGGGAAGAGCTGGTTGACCCCGCCCAGCGGGTCGGTGACGCCGATGTAGAGGACCGAGCCCCAGAGGCCGACGACCACCGCGCTGGCGATGATGTTGCCCGGCCGCCACGACAGGTCACCGAAGCGCTTCCAGACGTTGCCGACCGTGTCCTGCAGCATGAAGCGGCCCACGCGGGTGCCGGCGTCCACGGCGGTGAGGATGAACAGCGCCTCGAACATGATCGCGAAGTGGTACCAGAACGCCTGGCCACCCCCGCCGAACGCCTGGCTGAACACCTGCGCGAGGCCCACGGCGAGCGCAGGAGCGCCGCCGGTCCGCGAGATGAGCGTCTCCTCCTGGACGGCGGCCGAGGCGGCGGCCAGGTCCTGCGCGGAGGTGTCGAAGCCGAGCCCGTTGACGAACGCGGCGGCCGACTCGACGGTCCCGCCGGTGGCACCGGCCGGGCTGTTCATCGCGAAGTAGAGACCCTGGTCGATGACGACGGCGGCGATCAGCGCGCTGACGGCGACGAAGGACTCCATCAGCATGCCGCCGTAGCCGATCAGGCGGACCTGGCTCTCCTTGGCCACCATCTTCGGCGTCGTCCCGGAGGAGATGAGCGCGTGGAACCCGGACAGGGCCCCGCAGGCGATCGTGATGAAGACGAACGGGAAGAGCGATCCGGCGAACACCGGGCCGGTGCCTTCCCGGGCGAAGTCGGTGACCGCCTCGGCCTGCAGCACCGGGCGGGCGATGATCAGGCTGACCGCCAGCAGGACGATCACGCCGATCTTCATGAACGTCGACAGGTAGTCGCGCGGGGTCAGCAGCAGCCAGACCGGCAGCACCGAGGCGACGAAGCCGTAGACGACCAGGGCGAGGACCAGCCACTCCTTGGACAGGGTCAGCGCGTCACCGAGGCCGGTGTCCTCGATCCAGCCGCCGGCCACGATCGCCAGCAGCAGCAGGGCGACGCCGATGCCGGTGGCCTCGAGCACCCTGCCCGGGCGCAGCCGGCGCAGGTAGATACCCATGAAGAGCGCGATGGGGATGGTCAGGCCGATCGAGAAGACACCCCAGGGGGACTCGGCGAGCGCATTCACCACGATCAGTGCGAGCACCGCCAGGATGATGATCATGATGGCGAAGACGGCGATCAGGGCGGCGACGCCGCCGACGATGCCGATCTCCTCGCGGATCATCTGGCCGAGGCTCTTCCCGTTGCGGCGCATCGAGAAGAACATGACCGTCAGGTCCTGGACCGCCCCGGCGAAGATCACGCCGACGACGATCCAGATGGTGCCGGGCAGATATCCCATCTGGGCGGCGAGCACCGGGCCGACGAGCGGTCCGGCGCCCGCGATCGCGGCGAAGTGGTGGCCGAAGAGCACCCGGCGGTCCGTGACGTCGAAGTCGACGCCGTTCTCCAGGCGCTCGGCCGGGGTGGCCCGCTTGTCGTCGGCCCGGAGCACCTTGTAGGTGATGAACCGCGAGTAGAAGCGGTAGGCGATCGCATACGAGCACAGCGCGGCGAAGAGCAGCCACAACGCCGAGATCGTCTCGCCGCGGGCCAGGGCCAGCACGCCCCAGCAGATCGCGCCGACGACGGCCACCGCCGACCAGATCAGCACCGACTTCAGCGACCGGCCGCTGCCGGCCGCCTGGCCGGACGGCGAGCTCCCGCCACCGGCGTCCCTGGTGATCGTTCCGGACATGAGCGCCCCCTCGCACTCCCGTCAGCGTCCCGGAGACGCCGGCCGTTTCGCAGCATAGGTACGCGGCGGAGGTCCGGCGCCCGGAGGATCCGAACCGTTATGACGGGGTGGGCGGGTGCTGCGGGCTCTAGGGTCGGGCCCGTGTCCGACTGCCTGTTCTGCCGCATGGTCGCCGGTGAGATCCCGGCCGACGTCGTCCACCAGACCGACCGGGTGTTCGCCTTCCGCGACATCAAACCGCAGGCGCCGACCCACGTGCTGGTGATCCCCAAGGAGCACCACCGGAACATCGGTGCCCTGGCCGCGGCGGATCCCGCGCTGCTCGGCGAGGTCGTCTCCGCGGCGCACGCGGTCGCCCTCCAGGAAGGGCTGGTCACCGACGGCGGCATCGAGCCGGGCTACCGCGTGGTCACCAACACCGGCCCGATGGCAGGGCAGTCGGTCGACCACATCCACCTGCACGTCCTCGGTGGCCGCGGCCTGGGCTGGCCGCCCGGCTGACCGGGACGGCGGGATGCGAGGCTGGCGCCCATGAGCGAGGCCCGAGCCCCCGTCCGCATCGAGCGGGACGGCGACGTGGCCGTCGTCGTCCTCGACAACCCGCCGCTGAACCTGTTCACGCCGGCGGTGTTCACGGCGCTGGACACCGCGGTGCGCGAACTCGTCGCCCTGACCGACCCCGGGCGGGACGACCGTGCCCGTGCAGTGCTGTTCGAGGCCCGCGGCAAGGTCGTGTCCGCGGGGGTCGACGTCACCTTCTTCCGCGACATCGCCGAGGGCCCCGATCCCGTCGCCCGGGGCGGCGAGCTCTGGGCGCAGCTGCTGCGGGTCGGTCAGGCGATCGAGGACCTCCCGGTGCCCACCGTGTTCGCCGCCCACGGGCTCGCGCTGACCGTCGCGTTCGAAATCTCGTTGTGCTGCGACATCCTGCTGGCGGCGGAGAAGGCGTCGTTCGGCCTGGTCGAGATCGTCGTCGGGCTCACGCCGTCGATAGGCGGGCCGCAGCGGCTGGCCGAGCGCGCCGGTCCGGCGCGGGCCCGGGAGCTGGTCTTCAGCGGGCAGCGCTACCCGGCCGCCGTCCTCGAGCGGTGGAACGTGGTCAACCGCGTCCTGCCGGACGAGGGCTTCGCCGAGGCGGCCCGCGCGTACGCGCACCAGGTCGCCGCGGGGCCCACCCTCGCGCACGCCGCGACCAAGCGGCTGGTGGCCACGTCCGTCCGGGACGGCGCCCGCGCTGCCGACGTCCTGGTCCCCGAGGTCTCCGGAGCGCTGTTCGCGACCGCCGATCTCCGCGGGGCGGTGGCGTCGTTCCTCTCCGACGGGCCGGGGAAGGCGACGTTCTCGGGACGGTGACCCCCGGGAGGGTGGGGGGAGGTGAGGGCGCGAAGCCGGGATTCGTGGGTGCGGACGCGGGTAGACTCGACCGGTCCGCAGTGCACCCACAGGGCATCCAGCCCGTAGCAGGAAGGCAGGGTCGAGGGTTCTTGCCCGACACCTCCCCAGGCGCATCCGCGCCGGGCGCCCACATGTCCCGTGAGGCCTCGGCGCAAGCCGCCGCCGCGGACAGCGCCTCGGCCGGAACGCCCGCTCGCTCAGCCGGATCGGCTCCGCCCGTCCGGACCACCATCACCGTTCCCGACTCCGTCTCGATGGTCGCCCTCCTGGGGTCGGCCGACGAGCTCCTCCGCCTGGTCGAGGCCGAGGTCGACGCCGACGTCCACGTGCGCGGCAACGAGATCGCCGTGACCGGGCAGCCGGCCGACAACGCCTTCGCCGTCCGGGTCTTCGACGAGCTCATCGCGCTGCTCGGCACCGGCCAGGGACTCCGGCCGGACTCGGTCCGCCGGGTCATCGCGATGCTGAAGAGCGGTGGCTCCGAGCGTCCCGCCGACGTCCTGAGCCTCGACATCATCAGTCGCCGCGGCCGCACGATCCGGCCCAAGACGCTGAACCAGAAGCGCTACGTCGACGCGATCGACCAGCACACGATCGTCTTCGGCATCGGCCCCGCCGGTACCGGGAAGACGTACCTGGCCATGGCCAAGGCGGTGCAGGCGCTGCAGACCAAGCAGGTCAACCGCATCATCCTGACCCGGCCTGCCGTCGAGGCCGGCGAGCGCCTGGGCTACCTGCCCGGAACGCTGTCGGAGAAGATCGACCCCTACCTGCGGCCGCTCTACGACGCCCTGCACGACATGGTGGACCCGGAGTCCATTCCACGTCTGATGGCGGCCGGCACGATCGAGGTCGCGCCGCTGGCCTACATGCGCGGCCGCACGCTCAACGACGCGTTCGTGATCCTCGACGAGGCGCAGAACACGACGGCCGAGCAGATGAAGATGTTCCTCACCCGGCTCGGGTTCGGCTCGAAGATCGTGGTCACCGGCGACGTCACGCAGATCGACCTGCCCGGCGGTGCGCAGAGCGGGCTGAAGATCGTCCGAGAGATCCTGGACGGCGTCGAGGACGTGCACTTCGCCAACCTGACCAGCTCCGACGTCGTCCGCCATCGCCTGGTCGGCGACATCGTCGACGCCTACGAGCGCTGGGACGCCACCCGGCAGCCCGCGGGGTCGCGATCGGCCACGGGTGCGCCGTCCCGGGGCGCCCGGCCGCGCCGGCAGGGGAGCTGAACGGCGTGCCCGTCGAGGTCGCCAACGAGTCCGAGATCGCCGTCGACGAGGCCGAGTTGGCCGGCGTGTGCCGGTTCGTGCTCGGCGAGATGCAGGTCAACCCGCTGGCCGAGTTGTCGGTGCTGTGCGTCGACGTCGAGTACATGAGCACGCTGCACGAGCGGTGGATGGGCGAGAAGGGCCCGACCGACGTGCTGGCCTTCCCCATGGACGAGCTCGATTCCGGCCGCCCGGACGACCCCGATCCCGGACCCGCGCTGCTCGGGGACGTCGTCCTGTGCCCGGCCGTCGCCGTCCGGCAGGCGCGGGCCGCCGGCCACTCCATGGACGACGAGCTCGTCCTTCTCGCCACGCACGGGGTGCTGCACCTCCTCGGCTACGACCACATGGAGCCCGACGAGGAGAAGGAGATGTTCGGTCTCCAGCAGAAGCTTCTCGAGGGCTGGCGCTCGGCACCGCGTGAGCCGGTGACCGGCGAACCCGCGAACCGGGAGCCCCGCGCCTGATGAGCTCCGGTGAGATCACGATGCTCGTGGTCGCCATCCTCCTGGTGCCGCTGGCCGGCCTCTTCGGGGCCATGGACGCGGCGATCCAGCGGGTGTCCAAGGCGCGCGTGGAGGAGATGCGCCGGGACGGCGTGAAGCGGGCCGGCGCGCTCGAGGAGGTCGTGGAGGAGCGGGCCCGGCACGTCGCCCTGCTGCTCCTGCTGCGGATCGTCTGCGAGATGCTCGCCGCGGTCCTGGTGACCGTCCTTTTCTACGACCTGTGGGGCAACAGCTGGAAGACCGTCCTCACGGCGGCCGGCGTGATGATCGTGGTCAGCTACGTGCTCGTGGGCGTCGGTCCGCGGACCCTCGGCCGGCAGCACGCCTACGGGACGGCGCTGGCCACCGCGGGTGTCGTGCGCCTGCTCGGCCGGGTGCTCGGCCCCGTGGCCACCCTGCTGATCCTGATCGGCAACATGATCACGCCCGGGCGCGGCTTCCGGGACGGCCCGTTCTCCTCCGAGGTCGAGCTGCGCGAGCTGGTCGACCTGGCCGAGGAACGCGGCGTCGTGGAGTCCGGCGAGCGCCAGATGATCCACTCGGTCTTCGAGCTGGGCGACACCATCGCCCGCGAGGTCATGGTGCCGCGCACCGACGTCGTCTGGATCGAGCGCACCAAGACCGTCCGCCAGGCACTGGCGCTGGCCCTGCGCAGCGGCTTCAGCCGGCTGCCGGTGATCGGCGAGAACGTCGACGACGTCGTCGGCGTCGTCTACCTCAAGGACCTGGTGCGCCGGTCGCAGAACTCCACGGACCAGCGCGGTCCGCGGGTCGACGAACTGATGCGCCCGCCGACGTTCGTCCCGGAGTCCAAGCCGGTCGACGAGCTGCTGCGCGACATGCAGGCGCAGCGCGTGCACATCGCGATCGTGGTCGACGAGTACGGCGGGTTCGCGGGACTGGTCACCATCGAGGACATCCTCGAGGAGATCGTCGGCGAGATCGCCGACGAGCACGACGCGTTCCAGCGGCCCCCCGTCGAGGAGCTGGCCGACGGCTCGATGCGGGTCACCGCCCGGCTGCCGGTCGAGGACCTCGCCGAGCTGTTCGACGTCGAGCTGCCGGAGGACGACGACGTCGAGACAGTCGGCGGCCTGCTCGCCCGCGAACTGGGCCGGGTGCCGATCGAGGGCGCGTCGGCCGAGGTCGGCGGGCTGCGGCTGGTCGCCGAGAGCACCGGCGGACGACGCAACCGGATCGACACCCTGCTCGTGTGCCGCGTCGAGCAGATGCCCGAGGCCGACGCCGCCGAGGAGCCGCGCGGATCGTCGGGCAAGGGGGCCACCCGCTACGAGGAGCCGGCCCCGGTGGAAAGCTGACGTCCCGTGTCTGAACTCCAGCCCGAGGACGCCAAGCTCATCACCCTCGCCCGCTCGGCCCGTGGCCGCACCGGTGCGCCGGAGGGGGCGGCGGTGCGGGACACCGACGGCCGCACGTACGTCGCGGCCACGGTCTCGCTGCCGTCACTGAAACTCTCCGCTCTGCAGGCAGCGGTCGCCGCCGCCGTCTCCAGCGGGGTCGAGGGGCTGGAGGCCGCCGCGATCGTCTCGGCCGCCGACGCGGTGGAGCAGGAGGGCCTCGCTGCCGTCCACGACCTCACGCCGTCCGCCCCCGTGCACCTCGCCGGCCCCGACGGAGCCCTGCGGACCTCGGCCTGATCACCATCACCGGGCCCCGCCCTCGGCCCTGAGTGCTGAGCAGCTCGCTACAGCCGCTGCATCGACGCCGTGGCGCCCGAGGCGCCCTGTCGAGGCCGCGTACAGCGGGGGAGCTAGCTCCGCGACTGCCGATGGAGGGGAGTGTCGAGCGCGGCCGCGAAAGCCGCGGGGTCGCGGATCCAGCGGGTGAACGCCAGCTCGGTCACGGCGTCGTCGGCCAGGTGCCGGACGGCGACCCGCCTGCGACCCGGCAGCCATCCACCGCGTCGTGCGGGCCGGGGCCAGTCCGCCGGGACGTCGCCCACCTGCACCTCGCGGACGAACGCGAGCGGGACGATGGCTGACGTCCGGGTACGCGTCGCCGGTACGTCGGCGGACAGGCCGTGGTCGGTCACGGTGAAGCGGCCGATGTTGAACAGCAGCACGAGGAGCCCGAGGCCGAGCGCGAGGGGCGCCTCGTCGACCACGGCCGTCCAGCCGCCGCCCCATGCGAAGGCCCCTAGCCAGAGCCCGACGATGACGACGACGACGGCGATCGGCGTCGGGCGCGGCGGGTCGTACTGCCAGTACCGCAACGGTGCCGGCACGGGAGTGGCGGAGCGGCGGGGACCGTGGCCGGCCAGGAAGGCGTAGCCGCGGAGCTGCTGCTGGTGCAGGGTGCGCTCCTTGGCCGCACGCCCTGCGAGTCCCGGATGCCGCGCCATGTCCCGATCATCCCAGCCGCTTCGCGAGTGGTGGCGGGCGACGTCGGCACCCGGTGGGAGACTGGCGGCGTGAGCCTCCCCGAGCAGTCGCCGCACCGCAGCGGCTTCGTCGCGCTGGTGGGCCGCCCCAACGCCGGCAAGACGACGCTGACCAACGCCCTGGTCGGCGAGAAGGTCGGCATCGTCAGCAACCGCCCCCAGACCACGCGGCACGCGATCCGTGGGGTGGTGCACAAGCCGTCGGGCCAGATCGTCCTCGTCGACACCCCCGGCCTGCACAAGCCGAAGAGCCTGCTGGGCAAGCGGCTCAACGACGTCGTCCGGGACACGCTCTCCGACGTCGACGTGATCGTGTTCTGCATCCCGGCCGACCAGCCGGTCGGCACGGGCGACGCGTTCATCGCCCGGCAGTTGCGGGAGGTGAAGGCGCCGATCGTCGTCGTCGTCACCAAGACCGACGCCGCCTCGAAGAAGCAGGTCTTCGAGCAGCTGGTCGCCGTGAGCAAGCTGATCGAGGGAGCCGCCGAGGTGGTGCCGGTGAGCGCGGTCAGCGGCGACCAGGTCGAGCTGCTCGAGGACCTGCTGATCAAGCTCCTGCCCGAGGGCCCGCCGCTGTACCCGGAGGAGCAGACCACCGACGAGGACACCGAGCGCCAGATCGCGGAGCTGATCCGCGAGGCGGCGCTGGAGAAGGTGCGCCAGGAGGTTCCGCACTCCCTCGCGGTCACCATCGAGGAGATGATCCGCCGCCCGGACTCCAAGCGCGGCGGGGGCGAGCTCGTCGAGGTGCACGCGCTGCTGCACGTCGAGCGGCAGAGCCAGAAGCCGATGCTGCTGGGCAAGGGCGGGCAGATCATCAAGGCCATCGGCAGCGAGGCGCGGGTCGGCATGGAGACGCTGCTCGGTGCACGCGTGCACCTGGAGCTGCACGTCACGGTGCTCGGCGAGTGGCAGGACGACCCGAAGAAGCTCAACCGGCTGGGCTACTGATGAGCCTCACGCCCAAGTCGCTGTACCGGGACGAGGGCATCGTCCTGCGCACCCAGAAGCTGGGCGAGGCCGACCGCATCATCACCGTGCTCACCCGGCGGCACGGCAAGGTGCGCGCGGTCGCCAAGGGCGTGCGCCGGACGAAGAGCAAGTTCGGCTCGCGGCTCGAACCGTTCAGCCACGTCGACCTGCAGCTCTACACCGGCCGCAACCTCGACATCGTCAACCAGGCGGAGTCGATCCGGTCCTACGGCAACGACGTCGTCGACGACTACCCGGCCTACACCGCCGGCACCGCGGTCCTCGAGACCGCCGACCGGCTGACGTCGGAGGAGAAGGAGCCGTCGCTGCGGCTGTTCCTCCTGGTCGTCGGCGCGCTCCGGTCCCTGGCCGACCGCACCCATCCGGCGGGGCTCGTGCTCGACGCCTTCCTGTTGCGGGCCATGTCGGTGGCCGGCTGGGAGCCGGCGCTGTCGGACTGCGCACGCTGCGCCGAGCCCGGGCCGCACCGGCACTTCTCGGTGCCGGCCGGTGGCAGCGTCTGCCCCGCCTGCCGCCCCACCGGGTCGGCGATGCCGAACCCGGTCACCATCGAGTTGCTCGACGCCCTGCTGACCGGTGAGTGGGACCTCGCCGAGGCGAGCCAGGGCACCAACCGCCGGGAGGCGAGCGGGCTGGTGGCGGCGCTGCTGCAGTGGCACCTGGAGCGCGGACTGCGATCGCTGGCCCTGGTGGACCGCTCGTGATCCCGTCGCTGGTTCACGCCGGGATGCGCATCCCGGCGGTCATCGGGGCCGCTGATACCGCCGCCGTGCGCATCTCGGCGCGGATCCGCCCCGGGAGCCGTTCGTGAGGCGGGAGGTCAAGGCGCCGAACCCCCACCCGTCCGGCGCCCGCCCGCCGCGGATCCCCGCCGACAAGGTGCCGAAGCACGTCGCGATCGTCATGGACGGCAACGGCCGCTGGGCGAAGTCGCGCGGCCTGCCCCGCACCGCCGGGCACGAGGCGGGGGAGTCCTCGCTGTTCGACTGCGTCGAGGGAGCCATCGAGCTCGGCATCGGGGCGATCAGCGCCTACGCGTTCTCCACGGAGAACTGGCGGCGCAGCCCCGACGAGGTCCGCTTCCTGATGGGCTTCAACCGCGACGTCATCCGCCGGCGGCGCGACGAGATGCACGAGCTGGGGGTGCGGGTGCGGTGGGCGGGTCGTCGTCCCCGGCTGTGGCGGTCGGTGATCAAGGAGCTCGAGATCGCCGAGGAGCTGACCCGCGACAACGACGTCCTCACGCTGACCATGTGCGTGAACTACGGCGGCCGGGCCGAGATCGCCGACGCCGCCGCGGCCATCGGCCGCGAGGTGGCGGCCGGCCGGCTGAATCCCGACAAGATCGACGAGTCCACCGTCGCGCGGTTCCTCGACGAGCCGGACATGGCCGACGTCGACCTGTTCGTGCGGAGTTCTGGGGAGCACCGCACCAGCAACTTCCTGCTGTGGCAGTCGGCCTACGCCGAGTTCGTCTTCCTCGACACGCTCTGGCCCGACTTCGACCGCCGGCACCTGTGGGCGGCGTGCGAGGAGTACGCATCGCGGCAGCGGCGCTTCGGCAGCGCCTGAACGGGCCGCGCCGTATCCGGTAGGCAGAAGGCCTCCTCCTCACTACGTTGCCGTCAGCCCGGGCCGGCACGGCCCGACGATGCCCTCCGAGGAAGTCCGAGAGTCATGAGCCAGCCCCCCGGTCCGTACGGTCCCTACGGCCAGCCCGCCGAGCCCCACCGCCCGAGCAACCCGTACCCGCCGCAGAGCCAGCCCGGTCCGTACGGCCGGCCCGCTCCGTACGGCCCGCCGCCCGCCTACGGACCGCCTCCGCAGGGGCCCGGCGGCTACCCGCCCGGCGGCTACGGCCGGCCGCCTCAGCCGCCGGAGAAGAAGAAGGGCCTGCTGCCCTGGATCATCGTCGGGGTCGCGGTGCTCGTCTCCGGGGTCGGTGTGGCGCTCGTGTTCCTGCTGACCGGCAAGGACGACGAGCGCCCGGCCGACAACCAGGCCGCCACCTCGACGTCCTCCAGCTCGTCGTCACCGGCCACCTCGGAATCGGCGGACAACAGCCACGACTCCGCCCACGGCGATCTGCCCGGTGGCGCCCAGGTCGTCGTGCCCGAGGACGACGGCGGCGGCCAGTTCGAGGGTTCCGGTGACGTCGCCCTCGCCTGGGTCCAGGCGCTGGCCGACGGCAACTTCCAGGACGCCTACGACATGTCCTGCGCCGAGGTGCAGGATGCGGCCGCGGCTGCGTCGGTCGGTGGCACCGAGGACCCCGCCTGGGAGCTGGCCACCTACTTCTACGAGGACACCCTGGGCGGCGTCGGCTTCACCGAGGGGACGTTCGACAGCGTCACCTACCAGGAGGCCTCGAACCAGGACATGGCCTCGTTCACGCTGCATCTGGACGACGGCAACACCTTCACGCTGCTGGTCTACGTCGGTCCGGACCTGACGGTCTGCGACTTCTTCTGAGCCGACCCGGTCAGGCGGACGTGCGCTCCGGCGGCACGTCCGCCTGATCCGTCGAATGGACCGTGCCGCGGCAGCCGGCACAGGTGCCGAAGATCTCCAGGGTGTGACTGACGTCGGCGAAGCCGTGCTCGTCGGCCACCCGGTCGGCCCACCGCTCCACCGCCGGGCCGGCCACCTCGACGGTGAGCCCGCACTCGCGGCAGACGAGGTGGTGGTGGTGCGCCGGGCTGCACCGCCGGTACAGCGCCTCGCCGGTGTCGGTGCGGATCGAGTCGAGCTCGCCGTCGTCGGCCAGCGACTGGACCGCCCGGTAGACCGTGGACAGCCCGATCGGATCGCCGGAGTCGCGCAGCCGGGCGTGCACGTCCTGCGCGCTCTGGAAACCGTCCAGGTCCTGGAACACAGCACGGACGGCGGCGCGCTGGCGGGTGATGCGGACCATGCCTCCATGGTCCCAGGTCGGCATGGCAACGTCTGCGGACGTCGTCGGTCGCGCCGGGAGGTCCCAGTGTTCGCAGTGACGCGCCTACGGGCGCAGGGGGAGGACGGCGAGGCGCTCGCCGCGGCCGTGGCGCCGCTGCTGGCCGCCCTCGCCGCCCGACCCGGATTCCGGGACGGCGAGCTCGGTCGCTCCGCCGACGACCCCGGACTGTGGGCCTTGATCACCCGCTGGGACGGCGTCGGCTCCTACCGCCGCGCCCTCTCCGCGGCCGAGGTGAAGATCACCGGCGCCCCCGTCTGGGTGCACGCCGTCGACGAGCCGAGCGTCTACCTGCCGCAGGAGGACGTCGCTTTCGGCGCTCGCGACGCGTAGGTCGGGCTCGGGCGGGCACCCCTGCACCGCTGTCCGAAGTCGCTGCCCGGAGGAGAACAGATGAGCGATCGTCCGCAGGACGACCCGCGCCTGCACGACGACCGGACACGTGACATCACGCTTCCGCCACTGCCGGACCGGCCGCCGCCGGCGCTGCCGAGGGAGTGGGCGGACCTGGCGCCGCGTCCCGACGTGCCGGCGCCGTCCGACGCCGCCCCGCCGACGGCCGGGGCGACCGCTGCGGACGCACCGACGCTGCGGGCCGTTCCCGGGGAGGACCCGCGGCTGCCCGACCAGCCCACGGACAAGGTGGGCTCGCCCCGCCTGCGTGTCCGGCCGCCCGAGCGGACGCTGGCGTTCAGCGCCCCGGAGATGGGCCGGCGGCCGGTCGACCCGGTGCACGTCGGCCGGGCACCGCGCCGGTGGCCCTGGTTCGTCCTCACCATCGTGCCGATCCTGATCATCGCCGGAGCCGGCATCGCCCTCGTCCTGCTGCTGCGCAGCTGAGCCGTCGCCCGTCCGCGTGCCCCGGCCGGATCGCACGGCGACAGCCATACGCTGCCGCCGTGGTCAGCGGAACCCGGAGGTCCAGGAGCGCTCGGAAGCGCAAGCGCCGGATGGAGCGGGTCGAGCACGACCTCAGCTCTGAGCAGTGGACGGCGCTCCGATCGGCCTGGGGTGGCTGCGCGTACTGCGGCGCGACCGGCACACCGCTGCAGCGGGACTGCGTGCTCCCCATCTCCCGGGGCGGCCGGTACACGCTCGACAACATCGCGCCGGCCTGCGGCTCCTGCAACGCCAGCAAGTGCAACGACGAGGTGACCGGCTGGCTGCGGCGCAAGCGGCTCGACGAACGCGCCTTCCTGGTGCGGCACGCCGAGATCAGGGCGGCGCTCGCCGATCGGTTCCTCACCGGCTGAGCCCGCCCGGCCGGCGCGCGGCCGAGGCCAACTACCGTGGGCTCCTCGACCGCCGACCGCCAGCCGGATGGAGCCCCTCGCCGTGAGCGACAGCACCGCCAAGCACGACCCCGCCCGCCTCGACAAGGTGGTGAACCTCTGCAAGCGCCGGGGGTTCGTCTTCCCGTCCGGCGAGATCTACGGCGGTACGCGCTCCGCCTGGGACTACGGGCCGCTCGGCGTCGAGCTCAAGGACAACATCAAGAAGCAGTGGTGGCGCACCGTCGTCCAGAGCCGGGACGACATCGTCGGCCTGGACTCCTCGGTCATCCTGCCGCGCCAGACCTGGGTGGCCTCCGGGCACGTGGGGGTCTTCACCGACCCGCTGACGGAGTGCCAGAGCTGCCACAAGCGCTTCCGGGCCGACCACCTCGAGGAGGAGTTCGAGGCGCGGAAGGGCCGGCCGCCGGAGAACGGCCTGGCCGACATCTCCTGCCCGAACTGCGGCACGAAGGGCGCGTGGACCGAGCCGCGCGACTTCAACATGATGCTGAAGACCTATCTCGGCCCGGTCGAGGACGAGTCGGGTCTGCACTACCTGCGGCCCGAGACCGCCCAGGGCATCTTCGTGAACTTCGCCAACGTCATGGGTGCGGCGCGGAAGAAGCCGCCGTTCGGCATCGGCCAGATCGGCAAGTCGTTCCGCAACGAGATCACGCCGGGCAACTTCATCTTCCGCACGCGCGAGTTCGAGCAGATGGAGATGGAGTTCTTCGTCGAGCCCGGCACCGACGAGGAATGGCACCAGTACTGGATCGACCAGAGGACGTCCTGGTACACCGACCTCGGCATCGACCGGGAGAACCTGCGGCACTTCGAGCACCCGAAGGAGAAGCTGTCGCACTACTCGAAGCGAACCGTCGACATCGAGTACCGCTTCGGCTTCCAGGGCTCGGAGTGGGGCGAGCTCGAGGGCATCGCCAACCGCACCGACTTCGACCTGTCGACGCACTCCGAGCACTCGGGCACGGACCTGTCGTACTTCGACCAGGCGACCAACACCCGCTGGACGC
>NZ_SPQM01000278.1 GCF_004570345.1 Blastococcus sp. CT_GayMR20
CCCGGGATCTCGACCGGCACCGGCCAGATATCGGTCCCGACGTCGAGCCCGTCGAGCAACCGCAGGACGTCGGCGTGGAAGTCCGCCACGGCCCGGGGACCGAGCGGCAGCGTTCCGGTCCGGCCGTCGGCGGTGAGCACCTCGAGGCGGTGGGCGAGGAGGTCCACCTGGAACGACGGACCGGTCGGGTGCGGCATCAGCGACGTCGTCAGCCCGCGGGCGGTGACGTACAGCGGCACGTTCCACCAGTGATTGGACAGCGCCGTGTTCGCCATGCGGACCTTGCCGATCACCTGCGTGTACAGCTGCAGGGTGTCCCGGGTGTCCGCCCAATCGGCGACCCGGATCGACGGCCAGTACCGGGAGGGGGGTCGCTCGCTCATCCCACCCAGTCTGTCGACCGCCGGACCGGACGCCGACGCCGGGTCAGGCGTGGGCGCCGTTGCCCGTCGGGCCGTCGGAGGCGATCGGCACCCGGGTGACGCCGTCCTGACCGGCCGCGCCGCTGAGCCGGCGCAGCAACGCCCCGACGTCGATGCCGGTCAGGTCCCCGGACAGCTGCAGCCCCTGGGCGACGTTGGACGCGACCGAGCGGCCCAGTGAACCGGCGCCGTCGGTGGAGATGACGGTCATCTTGTCCACGCCCGACAGCGGCGCGGCGGCGGCGCCCACCACCTCCGGCAGCACCTTGACCAGCATCTCCAGGATCGCGGCCTCGCCGTACTTGGCGAAGGCGTCCGAGCGCGCGTCCAGCGCCTCGGCCTCGGCCTGCCCGCGCGCCAGGATCGCGGCCGCCTCGGCCGCACCCTCCCGCTCGACGGCGTCGGCGATCGCCTCGCGGCGCAGCTTCTCGGCCTCACCGCGCTTGGCGCCCTCGATGGCGTCGGCCTCGGCGAGGGCCGACCGGCGGGCCCGCTCGCCCTCACCGGACAGCTTGGCCTGCTCGGCGGCGGCCTGGGCGGCGGCGATGGTCGCCTGCCGCTGGGCCTCGGCACTGAGGATCGCCGAGTTCTTGCGGCCCTCGGCCTCCTGCTCGACGCGGTACCGCTCCGCGTCGGCGGGGCGGCGGACCTGCGTGTCGAGCTGGCGCTCGGTCAGGGCCGCCGTCCGCTCGGCGACCTTCTCCTGCTCCATGAGGATCGCCTGGTCCTGCGCCGCCTGGGCCAGCGGACCGGCCGCCGCGGCGCGGGCCTTCGCGGCGTCGGTCTCGGCGGTGATCTCGGCCTGCTTGAGCGCCAGCTGACGCTGGGCGATGGCGATCGCCTCGTCGGCGAGCAGCTGCTCCTGCTGGGCGGCCTGCCGGGCGCGCGCCTCGGCGATGCTGGCCTCCTTCAGCACCCGCGCCGCCTCCGGACGCCCGAGGTCGGCGAGGTAGGAGCCCTCGGCCTGGATGTCCTGCAGCTGGAAGGTGTCGAGCACCAGTCCCTGGCCGGTCAGCGAGGACTCGGCCTCCTCGGCGACGGCGGAGGCGAACGCCGCGCGGTCGCGGATGATCTCCTCGATGGTCAGCCGGCCGACGATCGACCGCAGCGCGCCGGCGAGGACCTCCGACGTGAAGGTGTCGATCCCCTCCTGCTGGTTGAGGAAGCGCTGGGCGGCGGCGCGGATGGAGCTCTCGCTGCCACCGACCTTGACGATCGCCACGCCCTCGAGGTCGCACTTCACGCCCTGCTTGGACACCGCGCCCCGGATGCCGACCGGGATGCGGCGGCTGGAGAGGTCCATGGTGTGCAGCTTCTGGACGACGGGCAGCACGAAGACGCTGGCGCCCATGACGACCTTCTGGCCGGAGCTGTCCCGCGACACCACGCCGGACGCGTCGGTGACCTGGCGGCCCTGGCGGCCGGTGACCAGGAACGCCTGGTTGGGTCCGGCCACCTTGATGCGGGACAGGATGAGCAGGATCAGCAGCAGGACCAGGACGGCCATGCCGCCGATGGCGTAGAGCAGGGTCACGGGTGGATGCCTCCGGGGTCGGGAGCGGTCGAGACGACCTCGACCGCGGTCTCGCTGAGCGCTTCGACGACGTAGACCGGCGTCCCGGCGGGGAGCGGCACGTCGCTGCGGGCGGAGAACTTGAGCTGCTGGCCGGCCATCGCCAGCCGCACCTCGCCGAAGCCGGACCCCGGCACGGCGGAGACGACGACGCCCTGCGCGCCCACGAGGTGGTGGCGGGTCAGCGTCTCCTGGGTCGGCATGTCCCTCAGCGCGCGGGACAGCCGGACGGCGCCCCACGCGAGCGGGACGGCGACGGCCAGGCCGACGGCGACCGCCAGCAGCGCGGTGACGGCGTCCGGGAGGTCCTCGGGCAGCACGCTGGTCGCCGCGGCGCCGCCGAAC
>NZ_SPQM01000279.1 GCF_004570345.1 Blastococcus sp. CT_GayMR20
CGGCCAGCGTCCGGGTCAGCGCCGGGATCAGCGCTTCAGGTTGACCAGGTCCTGCAGGATCTCGTCGGAGCTGGTGATCACACGGCTGTTCGCCTGGAAGCCCCGCTGGGCGACGATCAGGCCGGTGAACTCCTCGGCGAGGTCCACGTTCGACATCTCCAGCGCACCCGACATCAGCGACCCGCGGCCGCCGACGCCCGCGGTGCCGACCTGCGCGACGCCGGAGTTCACCCCGACGCGGAACGAGCTGTTGCCGGCCTTCTCCAGGCCACCGGGGTTGTTGAACGAGGCCAGGGCGAGACGTCCGATGGGCTGGCGGAGCTCGTTGGAGTAGACGCCCATGATCGTGCCGTCGGCGCCCAGCTGGAACGACTGCAGCGAGCCCAGTGCGTAGCCGTCCTGGCTCGGGGCGCCGAGGGTGTTGGCGCCACCGAACTGGGTCAGCCCGGAGATGTCGATCTGGACGTTGTTGTTCCAGCTCGGGTAGCGGCCCGCGGGGGCGACCGTGTTCGGGTTGAACGCCGCCAGTAGGCCCGGCGCGGCCGGAGTGGTCAGGGCGCCGGCGGCGCTGAACGTCACGCCGGTCACCGTCTGCAGGGTGGACCCGTCGGCGTGGTCCACCCGGACGGTCCAGGTGTTGGCCGCGGTCTTCGTCAGGTTGTAGAAGACCTTCTGCTCCACGCCCTGGCTGTCGAACATGGTGATGCCGGTTTGGAACGAGGCACCGATGGCGGCGTCGGAGGGCAGGTTGCCGTCGATGATGCCGGACGTGCTCGCCTGCGGGTTGACCAGCTGGCCGTAGGGCACCGACAGATCGCCGATCGGTCCGTTGGGGTTGACGTTGCCGGCCGCGTCGGCCATCCAGCCCTGCAGGATGGAGCCGTCGGGGGTGACCAGCTTGCCGGCACCGTCGAAGTCGAAGGACCCGGCGCGGGTGAACAGCTGCTCGCCGCTGCCGTTGCGGGTCACGAAGAAGCCGTCGCCCTCGATCATGAAGTCCGTCGAGCGGCCGGTGGACTGGGTCGCGCCCTGCGTCCAGTTGGTGGTCGTGGCCGCGACCTTGACGCCGAGGCCGACCTGCGCCGGATTTGTGCCGCCACGGTCGGCCGCGGGAGCGCCGCCGGCCCGGATCACCTGGGACAGCGTGTCCTGGAAGACGGTCTGGCTGCCCTTGTAGCCGACCGTGTTGACGTTGGCGATGTTGTTGCCGGTGACGTCCATCTTGGTCTGGTGGGCGCGGAGGCCGGAGATGGCCGAGAACATGGAACGAAGCATGGCGAGGTACTCCTCAGGTGTCGGGGGAAGCCGGGGTGCGGGGACGTCAGGCGGTGGTGGAGACCTCGGTGATGCGGCCCATCGGGACGGACTGGCCGCCGACGATCGCCGTGGCCTCCGTCTTGTCCGTGCCGAGGCGGACGGAGGTGACCGTGCCGGTCTTCACCGCACCGGCCTCGTCGGTGTAGCTGACCGTGCGCCCGACGAGGGCGCCGGCGCTGCTCGAGCGCTGCAGTGCGAGCAGCGAGGCGTTCTGCGCGGCGATCTCCTCGAGCTTCTCCACCTGCGTGAAGGTCGCCGTCTGTGCCATGAACTCGCTGGAGCTGGCCGGGTTGGCCGGGTCCTGGTACTTCATCTGGGCGACCAGCAGCTTCAGGAACATGTCCTTCTGGCTGCCCTGGTCCTTGCGCTCCACCGTCGTGACGGCCGTGGTCGTCGCGGTGCCGCTGGCCCCGCTCACTGCGTCCGGCATGGGGATGACTCCTTCTCTCAGACGCGGTAGTCCACGCCGGACGACGTGGATCGGTTGGGGGTGGGGGTCGGCCCGCTCACTGCGGTATCGGCAGGGGCGCCCCAGGGTCGTGACCGGTTCTCGCCCGGTGCCTGGTGACCACCGCGCTCGCCGAAGCCCTGCTGTGCGCCCTGCTGGGCGGAGTGACGCGCCAGCCAGGAGCCGCCGGTGTCGCGGTCCACCTCGAGGCGGGAGCAGGTGAGGCCCACGCTCTCCAGGTCGCGTCGCAGGTCCGGCAGGCCGTCGAGCAGGGCCGCCCGGCCCATGTCGTGGGCGCCGCGCAGGGTCAGGTCGACCGTGCCCTTGGACAGGGTCACCGAGACCTCGACCGGGCCGAGGTTCTCCGGCGTGAGGACGAGGGTCATGGTCTGCGTGCCGTCGAGACCGCCCCGGAGGACGGCGACCTGACGGGCGACCTGCGAACCGACCGGCGGCTGCGCCGCACCGGTGCCGGTGGCGGCGTCGAGCGCCGGCACCGCGGCGGTCGTCACCGGCGCGGCCGGGGCGGCGCCGGCCGCC
>NZ_SPQM01000280.1 GCF_004570345.1 Blastococcus sp. CT_GayMR20
CTCCCGACGGCTGCTCGCCGAGGTGCCGCAGCGTCGCGACGTCTTCCCCGTGTCCGACCGGGTCGAGGAGATGCTCCGGCTGGCCTCCGACGAGGCCGCGGCGCTGGCCGAGGCCGGGGCCGAGGAGGGTGACCGCCTCCTGGCCGAGGCGCGGCTGGAGGCCGACGCCCGGCTGCGCAAGGCGCACGAGATCAAGGAGATGGCCGTCGCCGCGGCCGACGAGCTGCGCGAGCAGGCCCGCCTGGAGCGGGCGGAGGCGCTGGCGCTGCTCGAGCGCGCCCGCGCCGACGCCGACGAGATCCGCCGGGCGGCCGCCGTGGAGCGGGAGCGGCTCGACGAGGAGGCGGCCGAACGGCGGCAGAAGGCCGACCGGGCGGCGATGGCCCACCTGCTGACCGTCCAGGAGCAGGTCGACGGATTGCGTCGGCAGCGCGACGAGGCGCGGCAGTCGCTGCGCCAGCTGACCGACCAGATCGGGCGGGCGCTGCAGGCGGTCGTCGGCACCCTGCCGGATGTTCCGCCCGTCGCCGACCAGCACGTCGTCCCCGTGGTGCGGATGGTCGACAACGTCGTGGCCGACGACCGGGTCGACCCGGCGTCCGACGGCGCGCCCGAGGCCCGGACGCCGGCGAACGGCCACCGCCAGCCCGTGCCCTCCTGATCTGCGCCCTCCGGATGAGAAGCTTCCGGCAGCGGCAGGACGCCGCCGGTCGGAAGGGGAGGCAACGGTGGACGACGTCTGCGAGGTCGTGCAGATCGACGGCGGGGTCGTCGTCGGGCACGACGGCTCCAAGTGTTCGCAGGAAGCTCTGCAGTGGGCCGGGCGGCTGGCGCGCCGGGCCGACATCGAGCTCCACGTGGTGCGCGCCTGGTCGATGATCACCGCACCGCAGCCGAGCACCTGGACGCCGGGTTACGTGCCGCCGCTGCCGGAGTGGGAGAAGGCCGTGTTCGACGAGCTGACCGCCCACGTCCGGAAGGCCGGGCTCGACCCGTCGGTGCGCGTGACCTGTCACGTCGTGCACGACAAGGCGGCCCCAGGACTCATCGGCGCCGCCCGGAACGCGAACCTGCTGGTGCTCGGCGCGCGCGGCCGGGGCGGCTTCCGCGGCCTGCTCCTCGGCTCGACGAGCGATCAGCTCGTGCACCACGCACCCTGCCCCGTGACCGTCGTGCGCAGCGGCGCCACCGGCCGGGACATCGAGGCGGCCGGGAGCGCACTCGCCGCCGAGTGACGCGGGCCCGTCAGCCTGATGATCAGGTCACCTGATCATCAGGGGTCCTGGCTCACCGTCGACGGTGAGGTGGGACCCCACCAGGTGAGCCAGGACAGTGGTGCGGTCGACGATCGGGCTGTCCGCCGGGGTCAGTCCGCGGGCGCGGTGCCGTAGATGGCGCGGAGCCACACCTCCAGCAGCACCTCGACGACGTCGGCCTCCGCCACCGCGGGACCGTCGCCGCTGAACGTCGCGTAGAGCACCCGCTCGTTCAGCGAGTTGAGGACGACGGCCAGGTCGCGCGCCGACGGACCGGGCGGAGCCGCGCCCCGCGCCCGCTCGGCCTCGACGGCCGCTGCGCACCGGTTCGCCCAGTTGTCGAAGACCTTCGCCCACAGTTCCCGGATCTCGGGATTCGTCGACCGGGCCTCCGCCCAGGCCAGCGTCAGTGCGCGGTGGGCGCGGAAGGTGTCGTAGTAGGCGGTGATGGCCCGCCGCCAGGCCTCCCGGGGTCCGCCCGCCGGCAGGCCGAACGCCTGCTCGCTGACCGCGTCGGCCTCGGCCACCACGCGATCCAGCAGCGTCAGCAGGACGGCGTCCTTGGACGCGAAATAGAAGTAGAAGGTCGGGCGGGAGAGGCCGGCGCCGCGCGCCAGGTCGTCGACGGAGATGGCGCTCAGCGGCCGCTCGGACAGCAACCGCTCCGCGGTCGTGAGGATCGCCAGCTCACGGTCGTCGCCGGAGGGCCGCGCCGGGCGGCGGCCGCGGACGCCGGCGGACGAGTCGCTCGACACAGTGCACAGATTACCCGCGCGCACCCGTTTCTCAACACTGTGTTGACTCGTTCGACAGAGCGTCGATAACGTCGGTGCCGCAGAGTCGCGCGGCAGTGCCGACCCCCTGCCGGCTCCGCCGGCCGAGCCCCTGGAGTGCACGCATGATCCCGGAGCGCCACGCACACGAGCACGTCGACGTCCTCGTCGTCGGAGCCGGCCTGTCCGGCATCGGTGCCGCCTGCCACCTGCAGGAGGAGTGCCCGGACAAGACGTACGCCATCCTCGAGTCCCGCGGCGCGATCGGCGGGACCT
>NZ_SPQM01000281.1 GCF_004570345.1 Blastococcus sp. CT_GayMR20
GATCAGCGTGGCGCCCTTCTCGTCGGCGAGCAGCATCGCGATGTCCTCGCTGGTGGCCGACGCGGGGAAGGTGATCGCCTCGACACCGAGGTCCTGCACGCGGGCCAGGCCGGGCGCGCGGCCGTCGGCGTAGGCGTGCACGACGACCTCGGCGCCGCAGGTCAGGGAGTCGTCGCTGACGGAGTCCATGTCCCCGACGATCATGTCCGGCTGGTAGCCGGCCTCCCGCAGCGCGTCCGCGCCGCCGTCGACGCCGATGAGCACGGGCCGGTAGTCCCGGATGTACGGGCGGAGGGCGTGCAGGTCCTCCTTGTAGTCGTAACCACGGACGACGACCAGGACGTGCCGGCCCTCGATCGAGGTGGCGACGTCAGGGACGCCCACGCCGTCGAGCAGGAGCGCACGCTCCCGCTTCATGTACTCCATCGTGTTGGTGGCGAAGGCCTCGAGCTGCGTGGAGAGCCCGGCCTTGGCCTCGCTCATCGCCATCGCGACCGTGCCACGGTCGTGGACCCGGCCCTCGGCGAGCACCTCGCCGTCCTCGGCCACCAGCTGCGAGCCGTCGAGGCGGACGGTCGCGCCTTCCTTGACCTTCGCGAAGACGTCCTTGCCGACGTCGTCGAGCAGCGGGATGCCGGCGTTGATGAGGATCTCGGGACCGAGATTCGGATAGCGACCGGAGATGCTCGGTGCGGCGTTGACGACGGCCGCGACCCGGCAGCCGACGAGCGCGTCCGCGCTGACGCGGTCGATGTCCACGTGATCGATGACGGCGATGTCGCCGGGACGCAGCCGCTTGGTCAGGTTCTTCGTGCGGCGGTCGAGTCGGACGACGCCGGCCACGCCGGGGCCTGTCTCCAGTGCCCGGCCGCGCCGAAGGGTGCCGATGCGCATGCGCCGCATGCTTTCACGAGGGCCTGGGAGGCCGGTCCTCCGACGCGCGACGGCAATCTTTCGCTCACGGAGCGTGTGCGACACGTCGGAGGACCGGACACGCCCGCTGCGCCGCTCCGACCGCTTGCGCGGGACCGTTACCGACTCGTGACTAGCGTTGCGGATGTGACTGGAGTGGCCCACGCCTTGCCCCGCCCGACCCCCGCGACCGAGACGTCCCCGCAGGTGGAGGAGACGCCCGCGGTTCCGGCCGGCGGCTCGGTGATCAGGGCGGTTCCCTCGGTCACGCCCTCCCGCCCCGCACCCGTGACCCCGGTCGAGGCGGCCCCCGAGGGCGGACGGAAGCGAGGCCCGGGCGCGCGGGAGCGCAAGCGTCAGGAGACGCGCGCCCGGATCGTCGACGCGGCCGCGGAGCTGTTCGCGGAGCGGGGGTTCGAGGCCGTGAGCGTGATGGAGATCGCGCGCTCCGCGGGCGTCGTGGAGAAGACGGTCTTCAACCACTTCCCGGTCAAGGAGGGTCTCGTCTTCGACGCCGACCCGCCGATGCGGGCAGCGCTGCTGGACGCGGTGCGCCGTCGGCCCGCCGGTGAGTCCGTCTCCGCTGCCGCGGGCAGCTTCGTGGTGGGCGCGGTCAGCCTGCTGGGGTCACCGGAGGCGGCCACCGGCGTGGCGCAGATGGCGCGCGTCATCCGCGGCAGCCGGACGCTGCAGGTGCGGGAGCGGGAGATCCTCGGCGAGCTCACGAACGCCCTTGCCGACCTGATCGCCGAGGAGACGTCGGCGCGGCCCGGTCAGGTGGAGCCGTGGCTGGCCGCGCACGCCGTCATGGGGCTGTACGCGTCGCTGCTGGAGCTGGCCCGGGACCGGGTGCTCGCGGGTGTCGGCGGACTGGAGCTGTCGGCCGAGCTGCGCCGCCAGGGCCGGCGCGGCTTGTCCCTGCTCCAGTTCGGCCTCGCCGGCTACGCGAAGAGGAGGTAGCGCAGCCGGCTGGGCTCAGACCTCGAGTTGCAGCGCCCTCAGCAGCTGGTCGGCACGGTCGCCGGGGATGTCGGGGTTCCGGGTGAAGAGGGCGACCGCCACCATGTACTCGTCCTCGCCGGCCCAGCCGTGTCCCGCGTCGCAGAGCCGGCGGATGTGGTCGGCGACCTTCGGCTCGCTGCTGTAGCGCCCGTAGTCCAGGCCCATGGCGAGGAAGTTCACGACCCGGTAGCCGAGATCCCCCGCCGTCCGGACCGTGGTCTCGGGGTCGGAGTAGCTGGCGACGGCGGTGATGACGTCGTCGTAGCCGGCCTTCAGCAGCTGCAGCACGAGGTCGTTGCCGCGGACGCCGCCCCAGAGTTCCGGCATGAGGATGTCGCGGTCGGGCGCCGGGATGTACGGCGGGTTGGAGATGACCGTGGT
>NZ_SPQM01000282.1 GCF_004570345.1 Blastococcus sp. CT_GayMR20
CAGCCCGGCCGGCGCCGTCCGCCCGGGCGAGCGGATCAGCGTCTCGTTCGCCGTCGCGCCACCTCCGGCCCCTGCCGCTCCGGCGCCGTCGGCGGGAGTGCCGGAGCAGGTGGTGGTGCAGCCGCCGGCTCCCGCCGGCCCAGCGGCCGGGCCGGCCGGCGGCGCGGGGACCGGCAAGGCGAAGAAGGAGGAGAAGGAGAAGAAGGAGCGGCCGGGCGGCCACGGGCGCGGCGCCGCCGGCTGAGCCCGCATCAGCGCCCCGCCCCGCGGAGCGCGTGGCAGGATCGGCGCCGGATCCGGACGTCCCGGATCGCAGGTCGAGGGGGCGCCACCATGTGGCGTCGGGCCGGGGGCCCGAGGCGGACGAGGTGAGCGAGCTGTCCGGCCGGCGGCCGCTCCCCGATCCCCCACCCTCCGGGACCGATTACGCGGCCATCTTCCAGGCCATGCCGACGCCGTACCTGGTGATGACGCCCGACCTCGTGATCGCCGATGCGAACGCGGCCTACCTGCGGACCACGGGGCGCACGCTCGAGGACATCGTGGGTCGGCCCGTGTTCGACGCGTTCCCGGGAAACCCGAACGAGCGGGATCCCGACGGTGGGGCGACGAACATCCGGCGCTCCTTCGAGCGCGCCCTGGAGACCGGCCGGATCGACACCATGGAGCTGCAGGAGTACGACATCCCCGACGGCCGGGGCGGGTTCGACAAGCGCTTCTGGAGCCTGATCAGCATCCCGGTGCACGACGCGTCCGGGGCTGCCCGCTACGTCATCCAGCGCGCCGAGGACATCACCGACTACGTCCTGGACCAGCGGCACGGCGAACGGGGAGGGCAGGAGGGTCAGACGCCCGGCCGCGAATGGCACCGGCGGGTGCTCGAGGTGGAGTCCGATCTCTACGCCCGCGGCCTCGAGCTCAGCGCCTCGCGGGAGGCGGAGGTCGCCACGGCCCGCCGGCTGGCGGCCCTCGCGGGCGTGGCCCTCGATCTCGCCGCTGCCGAGAGCCTCGACGACCTCGTCCGCATCCTCACCGAGAGCGGCCTGGCGGCCCTCGGCGCGCACGGCGCCGTCCTCGGCGTCCGTCAGGACGGCGACGTCCTGTCGACCGTGCGGACGGGCGGCTTCACGCGCGGGCGGCCCCGGCACGGTGACCTGCCGCTGACCTCGGCCCTGCCCGCGACGGTGGCCGCCCGCACCGGACGGCCGGTGGTGCTCCCCGACCGGGCCGCGTGCCTGGTCCTGGCACCGGACGACGCGCACGTCTTCGAGGTGACCGGCACCGAGGCGTGCGTCGCGTTCCCCCTGCAGGCCGGCGCCCGGAACCTCGGCTCGCTCACCGTCGGCTGGCCGCAGCGGCGGGTGTTCACCTCGCAGGACGTCGAGCTGCTCGAGGCGTTCGCCGCGCAGTGCGCCCAGGTCCTGGACCGGATCCAGACCCGGCAGGCCGAGCAGGCGGCCCATGCGGTCGTCCGTGGCATGGCCGAGGCGTTGCAGCGCAGCCTGCTCACCGAGCCGCCGCGGCTCGCCGACCTCGAGATCGCCGTCCGGTACGTGCCCGCGGCCGAGCAGGCCCAGGTCGGCGGGGACTGGTACGACGCGTTCGGCGTCCCCGACGGGAGCACGATGCTGGTCATCGGCGACGTGACCGGGCACGACCGGCACGCCGCCGCGGCGATGGCCCAGGTGCGCAACGTCCTGCGCGGCGTGGCGCACAGCCAGCCCGAGTCGCCTGCGCGGGTCCTGGCCGCGCTCGACCGGGCCATGGGCGACCTGGCGGTGGGCACCCTCGCCACCGCCGTCCTCGCCCGCGTGGAACGCGCCGGCCCGGACGGGCAGCGGGCGCAGCGGCTGCTGCGCTGGTCCAACGCCGGCCACCCACCGCCACTGCTGCTCGGACCCGATGGCGCCGTGACCGTCCTCGAGCGGATGCCCAACCGGCTGCTGGGGGTCGATCCGGCGTCCCAGCGCGTCGAGCACGCCGTCCTCCTCCCGCCCGGGTCGACCCTGCTGCTCTACACCGACGGCCTCACCGAGCGGCGTGGGGCGACGCTGGACGACGGGCTGGACTGGCTGCGCGGCGAGGTCGCCGGGATGCAGGACCTGCCGCTGGAGGAACTGTGCGACCGGTTGCTGGCCGTGCTGCCGGAAGCGCTCGACGACGACGTGGCACTGCTGGCCCTCCGGGCCTCCGCCCAGGCCCCGGCGCCCTAGCGGTCAGTCCTTGCGGCGCGGCCCGATCCAGAGCGCGCCGCCCAGGGCGGCG
>NZ_SPQM01000283.1 GCF_004570345.1 Blastococcus sp. CT_GayMR20
TGCGCCGTGGCGGCCTCGACCGGCCGCGCTGGGCCGGCAGCTCGTCATCGGCCGCGACCTCCTCCTGCGGGCCGCCGTCCTCCAGTGCTCGTTCCTCCTCGCCGCAGGTGTCGCCGCCCGCGCGGGGACGGCGCAGCTCGGCGCCCACCAGATCGCGCTGCAGCTGTTCTTCTTCCTGGCCCTGGTGCTCGACGCGTACGCCATCGCCGCGCAGACGCTGGTCGGGCACGCCCTCGGCGCCGGCCGGCCCGACGAGGCGCGCGCCACTGCGGCCCGCGTCGCCCGGTGGGGACTCGGCACGGGTGTGCTGGTCGCCGTCGTCCTGCTCGCGGCCCGGAACTCCCTCATCCCGCTCTTCACCGACGATCCGGCGGTGGTCGGGCAGGCCGAGCTCGTGTGGTGGTTCCTCGCTGGCATGCAACCGCTCGCCGGCGTCGTCTTCGCCCTCGACGGCGTCCTCATGGGTGCCGGCGACGTCGGCTACCTCCGCTCGGTCACCATCGGCTCCGCCGTCCTCGGGTTCCTGCCCCTGTGCCTGCTCGCCGGGCCGCTCGGCTGGGGCCTGGCCGGGGTCTGGACGGGCTTGTGCCTGTTCATCGGCCTGCGGCTCGCCGGCGTCCTCGTGCGGGTGGCGGGGGAGAGGTGGCTGGCGGCGCCTGCGAGGGTGACCACGTGAGTCGCCGTCCCGACGCCGATGTGCCCCCCGGTCTGCTCCTCGTCGACAAGGCCGGTGGGATGACGTCGCACGACGTGGTCGCCCGGGCCCGCAAGGTGCTGTCGGTGCGCAAGGTCGGGCACGCCGGGACGCTCGACCCGATGGCGACCGGCCTGCTGATCCTCGGCGTCGGCTCGGCCACCCGCCTCCTCGGGCACGTCGGCGGTCACGACAAGACCTACGAGGCCACCATCCGGCTGGGGCAGTCGACCGTCACCGACGACCGGGAGGGCGAGGTCCTCGCGACCACGTCCGCCGCCGGCCTGGACGATGCCGTGATCACCGCCTCTCTGGCTGCCCAGACCGGCCCGCTGCAGCAGGTCCCGTCGTCGGTGAGCGCGGTCAAGGTGGCCGGCCGCCGGTCCTACGACCGCGTGCGGGCCGGCGAGGCGGTCGAGCTCGAGCCCCGGTCGGTGACGGTGCACCGTCTCGACGTGCACCGGATCACCCGCCCCTCGCCCGACCTCGTGGACGTCGACGTGACCGTCTCGTGCACCGCGGGCACCTACATCCGGGCGATCGCCCGCGACGCCGGCGCGGCCCTGGGAGTCGGCGGGCACCTGACGGCCCTGCGGCGGACCGCGTCCGGCCCCTTCTCCGTCGACCGGGCGGCGCCGGTCGAGGAGGGGGGTGCGGCGCTGGTGGCCGGCGGCGGGGAGGGCTTCCTGCCGCTCGCCGGGGCCGCGACCACGGTCTTCCCCACCCGGACCGTCACGGCCCACGAGGCCGTGACGCTGACCTACGGCCAGCGCATCCCGGCCACCGGCACCGCCGGCCTGCACGCCGCCGTGGACCCGGACGGCCGGCTCGTCGCCCTCCTCGAGGACGCCGGGACGACGGCCCGCGTGTCCGTCGGCTTCCCCCCGGCGTGAGAACCTCGGGCCCGTGAGCACCCTCGACGACCGCCTCGACGCGCTGGACGCGGAGCTGCGCCGGGTCCCCGGCGTGCTCGTAGCGTTCTCCGGTGGTGTCGACTCCGGCGTGGTGCTCGCCGCCGCCCTCCGGGCGCTGGGGCCGGAGCAGGTCGTCGCGGCCACCGCGGTGTCGCCGAGCCTGCCCGCCGCCGAGCGCGTGACGGCCGCCGAGTTCGGTGCCTCCCTCGGCGTGCGGCACGAGTTCCCGCGCACCGACGAGCTGTCCCGGGAGGGGTACCGCGCCAACGCCGGCGACCGGTGCGCGTTCTGCAAGAGCGAGCTGATCGACGTGCTGACCCCCCTGGCCGCGCGCCTGGGCATCGCCGACGTCGTCACGGGCACGAACGCCGACGATCTGCGGGCCGGGTTCCGCCCGGGGATCCGGGCTGCCGCCGAGCGGGGCGCCTGGGCGCCCCTGGCCCGTGCCGGCCTGACCAAGGACGACGTCCGCGCCGCCGCCCGCCGGTGGGACCTGCCGCTGGCCGACAAGCCGGCCGCCGCCTGCCTGGCCAGCCGCATCGCCTACGGCGTGCCCGTCAGCGCGGCCGGACTCGCGCGCGTCGAGACCGCCGAGGCCGCGCTCCGCGACGC
>NZ_SPQM01000284.1 GCF_004570345.1 Blastococcus sp. CT_GayMR20
CGCCGGCCCGGTCGATGCCGGTCTCGGTGTGCACCCGCTTGCCGACCCGCAGGGCCCGCTGGGCGACCGGGTGCAGGGCCCGGCCGACGGTGCCCTCCTGGCGGGCGAGGGCGTAGGCGGCCCGAAGCTGACCGAGCACCTGGGTCTCGCCGACGACCATCGAGTCCAGCCCGGCGGCCACGGTGAAGAGGTGCCCGACGGCCTGGTCCTCGTAGTGGACGGTGACGTAAGGGGAGAGCTCCTCGACGGTGGCGCCGGCCTGGCGGGCGAGCACCCGGCTGACGTCGGTCACGCCGCCGTGGAACTTCTCGACCTCGGCGAAGACCTCGATGCGGTTGCACGTGGCCAGCACGAGGGCCTCGCTGACGTGGTCGCTGCCGACCAGCTCGTGCAACGCCTTGACCCGGTCGTCGGGGCCCATGGCGAACTGCTCGAGCAGCGCCACGGGCGCGGTCTGGTGGCTCACGCCGACGGCGAGAAGACTCATGCGAGCTCACCCACCAGCCGCTGCTGGCCCATGAACGCCAGGACCTGCAGCTCCACGGAGAGGTCGACCTTGCGGACGTCGACCCCTGCGGGCGCGGCCAGCGTCACCGGCGCGAAGTTCAGGATGCTGCGGACGCCGGCCGTCGCCAGCCGGTCGCAGACCGACTGCGCCACCTCGGCGGGGGTGGTGATGACGCCGATGGAGGCCTGCGTCGCCGTGACGACGTCCTCGAGGTCGTCGATCGGGCGCACGGTCAGCCCTCCGATGCGCTGCCCGATGCGGGGGGCGGAGGCGTCGAACAGCCCGACGAACTCGAAGCCCCGGGAGCCGAAGCCGGCGTAGTCGGCCAGCGCGGAGCCGAGGTTCCCGATGCCGACCAGGACGCAGGCCCGCGAGCGCTCCACGCCGAGGACGCCGGAGATGCGGTCGCGCAGGGTGCGGACCTCGTAGCCGACCCCGCGCACGCCACAGGGGCCGAGGTGGGACAGGTCCTTGCGGAGCCCCGCGGGGTTGACCCCGGCCGCCGCGGCCAGTTCACCGGATGAGACGGTGCTCCGACCGCTCTCGGTGAGAGCAGTCAGCACCCGGAGGTAGACCGCCAGGCGGGCGACGGTGGCCTCCGGGATCGTCCGGGGCCGCGGCTGGATCACGGGCTCTCCACAGCGGTCGCGCCCGGACGCCCGGCGGGTGCCGGGTGCGGTGCTGCGACATCGGAAACGCGGGCGATCGACGCCCGCGTTCGCCACGGTAACCGCTTGTGAACGCAGGAACAAAGTCGCCGATCACGCCGCTGCGCGCTGACCGGCCCGAACGGGTGGAGCTGTGGTGGACGCCACCTCGGCGGCCTGGGTCAGTGCCTCAGGCCGAGGTCCTGCCGCAGCCGTTCGACGTCCACGGTGAAGTAGGAGTGCTCCCGGCCGTCGAGCAGGACGACGGGCACCCGGTCGCCGTACTCCGCCTGCAGCTCCGGATCGGTGTCCACGTCGACCGATGCCGGTTCCAGGCCCGCCTCGTCGGCGATGCGCGCCAGCGTCTCGGCCGCGACGTCGCACAGGTGGCAGCCGGCGCGGGTCAGCAGCTGCAGCCGGGGGGCGGCCTCATTCACCGGCGGCCACCGCGTCCTGGCCCGGCGGTGCGTCGTCGGCGGTCTCCTGGCCGGTGAGGCCCAGCTCCCGGAGGCGGGCGCGGCTCACCTTGCCGGTGAGCGAGTGCGGCAGCGAGGCCAGGAAGTGCACGGACGTCGGCACCTTGTACCGGGCCAGCGACCCCGCGGCGTGCGCCTGGAGCTCCTCGAAGGTGAGCTGCTGCCCCGGCGTCACGACGACGACCGCCCGGACGGCGGACCCCGTCCGCGGGTCGGGCACCCCGATGACCGCGCTCTCGGCGACGGCCGGGTGCGCGTCGAGGACCCGCTCCACCTCGGCCGGGTAGACGTTGAAGCCGCTGACCAGGATCAGGTCGCTGCGGCGGTCGACCAGGTGCAGGTCGCTCATCGCGTCGCGGTAGGCGAGGTCTCCGGTGCCGAGCCAGCCCTCGTCGTCCGGACCGTCGGCGCCGTCCGGCCAGTAGCCGGCGAACAGGTTCGGGCCGCGGACCCAGATCTCGCCCGGTCCCTCGAGGTGGTCGTCGGACTCGTGCTCGCCGCTCTCGGTGG
>NZ_SPQM01000285.1 GCF_004570345.1 Blastococcus sp. CT_GayMR20
TGCGCTGCCCTACATCCCTGGGAAGGGACCCGCCGGCGTCGTCCGCCGGGTCGGGGAGGGGGTGACCGACCTGCAGCCTGGTGACCGGGTCCTCGCGATGGCCGAGTACGGGGGCTACGCAGAGCAGGTCGCGGTGGACCGGCGGCAGGTCTACCCGCTGCCGGAGATGGTCTCCTTCGTGGACGCCGCGGCCATGGCCCTGGCGTTCGACACGGCGTGGATGTCACTCCGCGAGCGGGCGCGCCTGCAGCCGGGGGAGAGCGTGCTGGTGCTCGGTGCCACCGGCGCCGTGGGCGGCGCGGCCGTCGCGCTGGCCAAGGCGATGGGTGCCTCCCAGGTGCTGGCGGGCGTGTCCTCCCCCGACCGGTTCGCCGGTCCGGCGGCGCTGGGCGCGGACACCTGCATCGACCTGTCGCGGCCCGACCTGAAGAACAGCGTCCGGGAGCAGGTGTGGGCCGTCACCGGTGACCGGGGCGTGGACGTGGTTATCGACACCCTCGGTGGGGATCCGTTCGACGGCGCGCTGCGGTCCCTGGCCTGGCGCGGCCGTCTGGTCGTGGTGGGATTCGCCGCCGGTCGGATCCCGACGTTGAAGGTGAACTACCTGCTGCTGAAGAACATCGAGATCTCCGGCGTACAGATCAGCGACTACCGCAAGCGGACTCCGGAACTCCTCACCGAGTGCTACCGGGAGATCTTCTCGTTCGTGGAGCAGGGCCGGGTGGGGCGGCTGCCGAGCGTGACCTATCCGCTCGAGGAGTGGCGCGCGGCGATGCAGGTCGTCGAGTCCGGCACGGCGAATCACCGGGTGGTGCTGGTGCCTCGACCGTGAACCGACGGGAACCGGTGCCGGCAGCATCCGGCGTGCGGGTCACAGGTCGCGCAGCACCGAGGCCAGCTCGTCGAGGCTCGTCAGGTTGTGGCCGCTGACGAACCGGTCGAGGTGCGGCAGCGCGGCCGCCATGCCGCGAGCGAGCGGTTGGTAGCGGCTGTCCCCCTTGAGCGGGTTCACCCAGACCAGGCGGTGGGCGTAGCGGGCGAGGCGCGCGATCTCGTCGCCGAGCTGTTGCGGGTCGCCGCGCTCCAGGCCGTCGGAGCAGACCACGGTGACCGCGCCACGCAGGAGGCCGCTGCGGCCGAAGGAGCGGTTGAGGGTGGCGAGGGACTGGCCGATGAGAGTCCCGCCTTCCCAGTCGCTGACCCGCGCGGCGGCCGCGGCGAGCGCCCGGTCGACGTCGCGCCCGCCCAGCTCGTCGGTGAGCCGGGTGAGCCGGGTGCCGAAGCAGAACACTTCGACGTCCTCGGCGTCGACGCGGGCGGTGTAGGCGAAGTGCAGCAGCGCCCGCGAGTACCCCGCCATGGAGCCGGAGACGTCCAGGACGAGAACGAGACGGCGGGGCCGGACCTTGCGCCGACGTCGGGGGAGCCGCACCAGCTCCCCGTCGGTCTGGATCGCGGAGCGGACCGACCGGCGCAGATCGATGACGGGCCCGCGCCGGGCGGCTCGCGTGCGGCGCGACCGCCGGTGCGGCACTGCCACCACGATGTTGCCCATGAGGTCCTTGATGGCCTGCAGTTCCTCCTCGGTGGCCTCGCTGAAGCGTCGTCGGTGCAGCGCCTCCACGGCCGAGGCGATCGCGCCGGCCAGTTCGTCCGACTCCTCCTCCGTCTCGTCCTCTCCGGCACCGTCGTCGACGTGCCGACGGATCTCGGAGGCGCTCCTGTCGTCGCCTCCGGCGCCTCCTCCGGAGGGTCCGCCCTCCGGTTCCCGACCGTCTCCGGCACGGTCGCCCTCATCGGTCGTCCCGTCCTCGGCCGGCTCGTCCCGGCCCGCCTCCGGACCGCCGGGGACCGGCGCGGCAGCCTCCTCGCCGGCCGGACGGGGGTCGCGCACGGCAAGCCAGGCCGAGAAGACGCGGTCGTAGACGGGCAGTTGCTCGTGGTGGACGACGAGAGTCGTACGGCCGGCCCAGTACAGGTCCGCGGCGGTCAT
>NZ_SPQM01000286.1 GCF_004570345.1 Blastococcus sp. CT_GayMR20
TCGGCGACCGCGGCCGCGACCGTGGCTGCGTCCTCGACCGGCATCGTCGTGCGGCCCGCCGTCCTCAGTCGAAGGTCATGACGGGTCGGACCTCGACCCCGCCGAACCGAGCCGGGACCGTCTTCGCCACCGCCAGCGCGGTGTCGAGGTCGGGGGCGTCGATGACGTAGTAGCCGCCGAGCGCCTCCTTGGTCTCGACGAACGGACCGTCGGTGACGTCGGCCCCCCGCACGGTGGTCGCCGTGGTCGTCGGCTGGAGTGCCTCGCCGCCTACGAGCTTGGCACCGTGCCGCTCGACTCCGGCGCTGAAGGCGTCGTGCGCCTGCATGACCTCGCCGAGGACCTCCGGCGTGGCGTTCTCGTAGCTGGCCTCGTCCTCGTAGATCAGGATCATGTAGCGGGTCATCTCGTCCCCTTCGGTTCAGGCCCGCCGATCGGGCCCACATCCCTTCGACACGCACTCACCGGCCGGATCGACAGCCTTCGGAAAATGCTTCCGGTCAGAGCATGCGGGCCAGGTGCCGGTTCCGGCGGACGACGGTGTGCGACAGCACGAGCGCCACGTGCAGGGCGATCGCGAGCAGGAACGCGATCTGGGCCGTGACATGGAGCGGCAGCCAGCCGTCGCCGGCGGCGACCAGCAGCAGTCCGCTGGCGGGGACGACGAACAGCAGGGCGAGGAGGACCTTCTCCAGCCCGCCCTCGAGCCGCCGCTCCCCCGCGCTCAGGTGCTCCGCCCAGGGTGGGAGCGGCGTGGTGCGCCGCCAGCCGAGCCGCAGCAGGGCGAGCAGGAGGACGAACAGCCCGAGCACGACGTGCAGTTCCGGCAGCGAGAGCCCGTCAGCGAACGCATCACCGGTGATGACGTCGGAGAACACCGACGCCGGACCGTCGTCCTCCCGGGCGTCGAGGGCGTCCTCGCGCGCCTCGATCTCGGCCTCGGCGGCCTCCTCGGCCGCCTCCCCCTGCCCCTCTGCCTCCTCCTCCATCCGGTCGGCGTCGGCGTCGAGCTGGTCGTCCTCGCGGTCGAACGTGTCGTCGACGTCCATGCGGTAGCCGACGACGAACTGGACCAGGATGGCCGCGACCGTCAGCCAGTGGAGCAGCTTGGTGACGAGGCCGTACCCGTGGCCACCGTTGCGCAGGTGCATCGGTCCCCTTTCCCGACGGGTCATCCTGCCCGGACGGCGGGACGGTCGCTGGCGGACGACGCGATCGGGTGACGGCCGCGATGGCGATCCACGCGCGGCACCGGCCCGTGGCGCGGACCGGGCCGCGGCCTCTGGCTGGGCTGAGGTCGCATGCCTATCGTGCGACCCACGGACGGCCCGGCAGCGAGACCACCAGGGGGCGGGGTGAGCGACGAGCGCACGGCGGTCGAACCGGATCGGGCCGCGCTCCCCGCCGGCACGGTGACCTTCCTGTTCACCGACATCGAGGGCTCCACCCGCCTCGTGCGCGACGACCCGGCGGCCTACGCAGGGGCGCTCGTCGACCACCGGCGTCTGCTGGAGGACGCCTTCGCCGCACACCAGGGCAGGGTGGTCGACACCCAGGGCGACTCGTTCTTCGTGGCGTTCCCGTCCGCCGGACAGGCGGTCGCCGCGGCGGTCGACGGCCAGCAGGCCCTGGCGGCGCATCCCTGGCCGGCCGGGCTGGGCGTGCGCGTCCGGATGGGCCTGCACACCGGCGAGGCCACCGTCGTCGGCAGCGGCTACGTCGCCCTGCCGGTGCACCGGGCGGCCCGCATCGCCGCCGTCGCCTCCGGAGGGCAGGTCCTGCTGTCCGACGTGACCGCGGCACTGGTCGGGGACCACCTCCCCGCGGGGACCGCGCTGCGGAGCCTCGGCGAGCAGCGGTTGAAGGACTTCCCCGAACCCGCCCCGGTGTACCAGCTCGAGGTCGCCGGCCTGCCCGCCGACTTCCCCGTCCTGAGGACGGCGGCCCGACCACCGGCCCGTCTCCCTCGCCCGG
>NZ_SPQM01000287.1 GCF_004570345.1 Blastococcus sp. CT_GayMR20
TCGCCGGCACAGCGTCGCTGCCACTGCTCGCCGTCGGCATCTACAGCGCCGTCCGCTGGGTCCGCAGCGACGACGACAACTCACGCCTCGTGGCGATGGGTACCAGCGGCGCGGTCGCCTGGGTGCTCGGTCGCGCGATCTAGGTGCGGACTGCTGACGCCGTCGCCCGGGGCACCGGGCGGACGTCGCGGGCGCCGGCGAGCTCGTGGCCGGCGTCGCAGACCAGCGCCAGGTGCACCGCTTCCCCGCAGTCGCGGTGGTGCAGCTCCAGCGGCGCGACGTCGTCCGCGAGGTACTTGTCCCCCCAGGCCATGAGCGCGACCAGGGTGGGGTAGAGGTCGATCCCCTTCGTCGTCAGCCGGTACTCGTGGCGCTGGCGCTCGCCCTCTGCCTGGTACGGCACGCGCCTGAGGATCCCCTGCTCGACGAGCGTGGCCAGCCGATCGGTCAGCACGGCCTTGGGCGCGCCGAGGTGGCGCTGGAGGTCGGCGAACCGGCGGACGCCGAGGAACGCCTCCCGCAGCACCAGCAGGCTCCACTTCTCACCGACGACGGTCAGCGTGCCGGCGACCGAGCACCGGGACCGGTCCCACGAGGCTTCGCTCACATCTGCAGCATAACTCCCTGGGTTCACTTGACGAACCATGCCGAGGGGAGCAGAGTTCATCTCACGAACCCAGGAGGTCGGGATGGACATGCCAGTGGCGACCAGGCCGGTGCAGCCGGACGACGCGCGCCAGTTCTGCCGTCTCTGGGACCGGCTCTCGCCCGACACCGTGTACCGCCGTTTCCACGCCCCGCTCCGCCGCCCGCCGGTCGGGGCCGAGCGCCTGGTCCTGGTGGACCACGACCTCCGCGAGGCCGTGGTGGCCGTGATCGGCGACGACGTGGTGGGCGTCGCCCGCTACGACCGCACGCCCGCCGACCGTTCGACCGCGGAGTTCGCGGTCGTCGTCGAGGACGCCTGGCAGGGCTTCGGGGTCGGCCGGCAGCTCGTCGAGGAGCTCACCGGGCTCGCCGCCCGCCGCGGCGTCCGCACCCTCACCGCGACGGTGCAGAAGGACAACGACCGCGTCGTCCGGCTGATCCGGCGCCTGCTGCCCGGCTCGACCTTCACCCCGGACTCCGACGTCTACGACGTCGAGAGCCCGCTGAGCACTGCATCCGGCCCGCTCCGGGCCCCCTCACTCCTGCAGACAACCCACTGAGATCCGAGAGAGGTTCCGTCATGACCAGCCTGCGCACCGCCCTCAGCACCCGCCGTTCGGCCCGCGCCCACCTCCGCGAGGAGCGCGCCCTGCAGCGGGCGCTGTCCATGGCTCCCACCGTGGAGTCCGCCCACGAGATCGCCGCGCTCTCCGCGCGTCGGTGACGTCCCGCTGACCGGCCCCCGGCATCCGGGGGCCGGTCGAGCGACGGCGCCGGAACGACTGCCCGGTGCCCCCGATCCCCGCTACCGTCCGCCCGCATGGACTCCTGGTCCAGCGGGAAGAGCTACGAGCCCTACGTGGGCCGCTGGAGCCGCCTCGTCGCCGCCGAGTTCGTCGGCTGGCTGGACCGGCCGCCCGACGGCCGCTGGCTCGACATCGGCTGCGGCACCGGCGCCCTCACCGAGGCCGTCCTCTCCTCCACGGCGCCCACCGACCTCGTCGGCGTCGACCCCTCCCCCGGCTTCGTGACCCACGCGGCGGCACACGTACCCGATCCCCGGGCCCGGTTCGTCGTCGGCGACGCCCGGGCGCTGCCCGTCGCGGACGGCTGGGCCGACACCGCCGTCTCGGGGCTGGTGCTGAACTTCGTCGCCGCACGGAACCATGCGCTCCGCGAGATGCGACGGG
>NZ_SPQM01000028.1 GCF_004570345.1 Blastococcus sp. CT_GayMR20
CGCCACGGGCCGTTGGGCAGCTGGAGCGCGGTGTCGCCCCAGCCGTCCTCGGCCAGCCCGACCGGCAGCCGCGTGGCGACGGCGACGACGCCGCCGCGGTCGAACGCGACCACGTGGTCGGCCGCCGTGCCCCTGACCTCCACCGGCTCGTAGCCGGCGAACCACTCCGGGTGGTCCCGCCGCGCCCGCAACGTGCGGGAGACGACGAGGAGCTTGGCCGCACCGGTCTCGTCGACGGCCGGGACCGCGCCGCCGTCGAGGTCGGCGAGGAGCTTCCGGCGCAGCGCGTAGTCGACCGGCCGGCGGTTGTCCGGGTCGACCAGCGAGAAGTCCCACAGCTCGGTGCCCTGATAGACGTCGGGGACGCCGGGCATGGTCAGCTGCAGCAGCTTCTGCGCCAGCGAGTTCGACCAGCCGAAGGGCGTGATCCGGGAGACGAAGGCCTCGATCGCGGCGTGCGTCGCCCCGTCGTCGAACGCGGCGTCGACCAGTGCGTGCAGCTGCCTCTCGAACTCCTCGTCCGGCGCCGTCCAGGTGGTGGAGGTGCCTGCCTCGCGGGCGGCCTTCTCGACGTAGGCGTGCGCCCGCTCGCGCGACAGCGGCCACGCCCCGACCAGGTTCTGCCACACCAGGTGGGCCAGCGGCCGGTCGGCGAGCGGGTGCGCGTCGAGGAGCCGGCGCACCAGCTGCGCCCACTCGTCGGGCATCTCGGCCAGCACGGCCAGGCGGGCCCGCACGTCCTCGCTGCGCTTGGTGTCGTGCGTCGACAGCGTCGTCATCGACTCGGGGTAGCGCTCCACGCGGCGCTGCTGGGCCTCGTGGAACTCGGCGATCGAGCTGCCGAAGCGCGACGGGTCGCCGCCGACCTCGTTCAGCGCGACGAACCGCGCCCACCGGTAGTAGGCGCTGTCCTCGACGCCCTTCGCCATGACCGGGCCGCTGGTCTGCTCGAAGCGGGTCGCGGCCTCGGTGCCGGCCTGAGCCAGCACGGGGTGCAGCGCGTCGACGGCGGCGACGAGGTCGGGACGGCGCTCGCGGACGGCGGCCACCGTGGCGTCGAGGTGCTCGCGCCCGTCGGGCAGGTAGCTGCGGTAGACCGGGAAGGTCGCGAGCAGCTCGGCCAGGGCGTCGGTCTGCTGCGCGGGCTCGATGCCCGGGAGCTCGCCGATCACCCGGACCAGCCGGGCGACCTCCGAGCCGAGCATGCCGTCGGTGACCTCGCGCTTGCTCATCCGCACGAGCGCCTCGTAGTCGACCGCCCGGCCGGACAGCTCGGTGTCCAGCGCCGTCAGCGCGGCCTCGCCGGCGGGGTCCACCAGCACCTCGTCGACCTCGCTCAGCGCGTCGTAGCCCGTCGTCCCCGCCGTCTTCCAGGACGCCGGGAGGTCCTCGCCGGGCTCCAGGATCTTCTCGACCACGGTCCAGCGGTTGCCGGAGGCCTCGGCGAGCCGGTCGAGGTAGCCCTTGGGGTCGGCGAGGCCGTCCGGGTGGTCGATCCGCAGACCGTCGACGGCACCCTCGCGCACGAGCTGCAGCACCAGCCCGTGGGTCGCGTCGAAGATCGCCGGGTCCTCCACCCGAAGGCCGGCGAGCGTGTTGATCGCGAAGAACCGGCGGTAGTTGAGGTCGGAGTCCGCGCGCCGCCAGTCGACGAGCTCGTAGTTCTGCCGGCTGTGGATCTCCTGCGGCGTCCCGCTCTCGGTGCCGGGCGCGATCGGGAACCGGTTCTCGTAGTAGTGCAGCTCCCCGGCTCTGCCGTCCCCACCCTCCCGACCGACGACCTTGAGCTCGGCGACGTCGTCCGCCGACCCGAGCACCGGGATGCGCACCTTGCCGCCGCCGAACTCCCAGTCGATGTCGAACGCGGCCGCGTGCGGACTGGCCTGGCCGTTCCGGAGGACGTCCCACCACCACGGGGCAGCCGCGGCGTCCGCGACGCCCATGTGGTTGGGCACCAGGTCGAGCACCAGGCCGAGGCCGTGCTGGTGCAGGGACGCGACGAACCGGTCGAAGCCCTCCCGGCCGCCGCGCGCCTCGTCGATGTGTGCGTGGTCGACCGTGTCGTACCCGTGGTTGCTGCCCTCCGCGGAACGCAGCAGGGGGGAGGAGTAGGCGTGGGACACCCCGAGGTCGGCCAGGTAGCCGGCCACCTCGGCGGCGTCCTCCAGGCGGAACCCCGCATGGACCTGCAGGCGGTAGGTGGCCGCCGGAACGCCGTGCGTCACTGCGCGCCCGCTTCGACCGCGGGACCCTGCAGCACGATGACGGCCCGGCCCTGGACGGTCACGGTGCCGCCGGGCTTGATCTCGACCGGCTCGACCTCGTCCATCTCCGCGGTGTCGAGCACCGTCGTCCAGGTCGGGGCGTAGTCGTCGCTGGGCACGGTGAACTCGATCGGCTGGTGCGAGGCGTTGAACGCCATGTAGAAGTGGTCGTCGACGACCTCCTCGCCGCGCTCGTCGGTGCTGCGGATGCCGTGCCCGTTGAGGTAGACGGCCAGCGACTTCGCAAAGCCGGCGTCCCAGTCCTCGTCGGCCATCTGGTCACCGGCAGGGGTGAGCCAGTCGATGTCCGGCACCGGGTCGCCCTGCCCCCGGCGGATGGGCCGGCCGTGGAAGAACCGGCGCCGGCGGAACGTCGGGTGGTCGGTCCGCAGCTTGGTGACCTTCTTGGTGAACTCGAGCAGGCCCTCGTCGATGTGGTCCCAGTCGATCCAGGTGAGCTCGGAGTCCTGGCAGTACCCGTTGTTGTTGCCGTTCTGGGTGCGGCCGAGCTCGTCCCCGTGCAGCAGCATCGGCACGCCCTGGCTGAGCATGAGCGTGGCGATGAAGTTCCGCTGCTGCCGGGCCCGGCAGGCGAGCACGTCGTGGTCGTCGCTCGGGCCCTCGACGCCGCAGTTCCAGCTGCGGTTGTGGCTCTCGCCGTCGTTGTTGCCCTCGCCGTTGGCCTCGTTGTGCTTCTCGTTGTAGGAGACGAGGTCCCTGAGCGTGAAGCCGTCGTGCGCGGTGACGAAGTTGATGCTGGCGAACGGGCGCCGTCCCGAGTGCTGGTAGAGGTCGGCCGAGCCGGTGATCCGGCTGGCGAACTCGCCCACGGTATCGCCCTCGCCCCGCCAGAAGTCGCGGACGGTGTCCCGGTACTTGCCGTTCCACTCGGTCCAGAGGGCGGGGAAGTTGCCGACCTGGTAGCCGCCCTCGCCGACGTCCCAGGGTTCGGCGATGAGCTTGACCTGGCTGACGATCGGGTCCTGGTGGACCAGGTCGAAGAAGGCAGCCAGGCGGTCGACGGCGTGCAGCTCGCGGGCCAGGGTCGAGGCGAGGTCGAAGCGGAAACCGTCGACGTGCATCTCGGTGACCCAGTAGCGCAGCGAGTCCATGATCAACTGCAGCGACTGCGGCGTCCGGACGTTCAGGGTGTTCCCGGTGCCGGTGTAGTCCATGTAGTACTGCTTGTCGTCCTCGACCAGGCGGTAGTACGTCCGGTTGTCGATCCCCTTGAACGACAGCGTCGGGCCGTTGTGGTTGCCCTCGGCGGTGTGGTTGTAGACCACGTCGAGGATGACCTCGATGCCGGCCTCGTGGAGCGCCCGCACCATGCCCTTGAACTCCTGGACGTGCTGACCGGCCGTCGTGTTGCTGGCGTACTCGTTGTGCGGCGCGAAGAAGCCGATCGTGTTGTAGCCCCAGTAGTTGCGCAGGCCCTTCTGCTGCAGGGTGTCGTCCTGCACGAACTGGTGCACCGGCATGAGCTCGATGGCGGTGATCCCGAGCTCGGTGAGGTACTCGATCGTCGCCGGGTGCGCGATCCCGGCGTAGGTGCCGCGGAGCTCCTCGGGCAGCCGCGGGTTGGTCATCGTCAGGCCCTTGACGTGGGCCTCGTAGATGACGGTCTTGTGGTACGGCGTCCGCGGCGGGCGGTCCACGCCCCAGTCGAAGTAGGGGTTGACGACGACGGACTTCGGCATGTGCGGCGCCGAGTCGTCGTCGTTGCGCTCCTTGGTCTTGAAGTCGTAGCCGAAGACCGACTGGTCCCAGTCGATCTGGCCGTCGACGGCCTTGGCGTACGGGTCGAGGAGGAGCTTGTTCGGGTTGCAGCGGTGGCCCCGCGCGGGGTCGTACGGGCCGTGCACGCGGAAGCCGTACTTCTGGCCGGGGTGGATGCCGGGCAGGAAGGCGTGCCAGACGTACCCGTCCATCTCGGGGAGCCGGATGCGCTCCTCGTTGCCGTCGTCGTCGAAGAGGCACAGCTCGACCGTCTCGGCCACCTCGCTGAAGATCGCGAAATTCGTGCCGGTGCCGTCGTACGTAGCCCCGAGGGGGTAGGCACTGCCGGGCCAGACCTGCGTCATCTGAGGGTTGTTCCTTCTGCTTGGCGCCCCCGGAGGACGGGGGCCGATGGCCCGCCGCGCAGGCTGCGCGGCGGGTCGATGGGCGTGCTGATTCTGGGGCTCGTGGGGGTGGCGGCTGTCGGGTGCCCCCCGGCAGCCCTCCGCACACCTGGGATCCGTGTGAGTCCCGCCGCTCCGGGGGCGATCACGGAACGACGACGCCCCCCGCGGCGGTGCCGTGGAGGGCGTCGTGCGCAGGACCGGCTGGGCGGCCGGTGGTCCGCTCACCGCGGACCGACCTCGCCCGGAGGTCCCGGGTGGCGCTGGTCCGTGGCTTGAACCGCCTGCGACCAGGCACGCTAGGGCGCCGCTCGACCCAGGACAAGTAGCAGGCCCCTCTCGGTTCCCGCAGGCACCAGATCTCGCTCGGAACCGTTCTGTCACACCTCCGACGTACCGTCTCTCCCGTGCGCACGACCACCGACCTCCGGCCCACGCAGGGGCGCTTCACCGTCGTCAGCGACTTCGAGCCGTCGGGTGACCAGCCCGCCGCGATCAAGGCGCTCGCCGAGCGGGTCAACAGCGGGGAGAAGGACGTCGTCCTGCTGGGGGCGACCGGTACGGGGAAGTCGGCCACCACCGCGTGGCTGATCGAGCAGGTGCAGCGCCCGACGCTGGTCATGGCGCCGAACAAGACCCTGGCCGCCCAGCTGGCCAACGAGTTCCGCGAGCTGCTGCCCAACAACGCCGTCGAGTACTTCGTCTCGTACTACGACTACTACCAGCCCGAGGCCTACGTCCCGCAGACGGACACCTACATCGAGAAGGACTCGTCGGTGAACGACGAGGTCGAGCGGCTGCGCCACTCGGCCACCCAGAGCCTGCTCACGCGGCGGGACGTCGTGGTCGTGGCGACCGTCTCGTGCATCTACGGCCTGGGGACGCCGCAGGAGTACGTCGAGCGCGCGCTGAAGATCAAGCTGGGGGAGTCCCGCGACCGCGACGACCTGCTCCGCACGCTGGTCACCGAGCAGTACACCCGCAACGACCTCTCCTTCACCCGCGGCACCTTCCGGGTGCGCGGCGACACGATCGAGGTCTTCCCGGTCTACGAGGAGCTCGCGGTCCGGATCGAGATGTTCGGCGACGAGGTCGAGCGGCTGTACTACCTGCACCCGCTCACCGGCGAGGTCGTCCGCGAGGTCGAGGAGCTGTTCGTCTTCCCGGCCACCCACTACGTGGCGGGGCCGGACCGCATGGAGCGGGCGATCCGCGGCATCGAGGCCGAGCTGGAGCAGCGGCTGGCGGAGCTGGAGCGGCAGGGCAAGCTGCTGGAGGCGCAGCGGCTGCGCATGCGCACGACCTACGACATCGAGATGATGCGCCAGGTCGGCTTCTGCTCCGGCATCGAGAACTACTCGCGGCACATCGACGGCCGTGCGCCCGGCAGCGCCGGCAGCTGTCTCATCGACTACTTCCCCGACGACTTCCTGCTGGTCATCGACGAGTCGCACGTGACCGTGCCGCAGATCGGCGGCATGTACGAGGGCGACATGAGCCGCAAGCGGACCCTGGTCGAGCACGGCTTCCGGCTGCCCTCGGCGATGGACAACCGGCCGCTGAAGTGGGAGGAGTTCACCGACCGGATCGGCCAGACGGTCTACCTGTCGGCCACCCCCGGCCACTACGAGCTCGGGCGCACCGGCGGGGAGTTCGTCGAGCAGGTCATCCGCCCGACCGGCCTCATCGACCCGGAGGTCGTGGTCAAGCCGACCAAGGGCCAGATCGACGACCTGGTGCACGAGATCCGCGTCCGCACCGAGAAGGACGAGCGGATCCTCGTCACCACCCTCACCAAGAAGATGGCCGAGGACCTCACCGACTACCTCCTCGAGCTGGGCATCAAGGTGCGGTACCTGCACTCCGAGGTAGACACCCTGCGCCGGGTGGAGCTGCTCCGCGAGCTCCGGCAGGGCGAGTACGACGTCCTCGTCGGGATCAACCTGCTGCGCGAGGGCCTCGACCTGCCGGAGGTCTCCCTCGTCGCGATCCTGGACGCCGACAAGGAGGGCTTCCTCCGCTCGGGCACGTCGCTCATCCAGACCATCGGCCGGGCGGCGCGCAACGTCTCCGGGCAGGTCCACATGTACGCGGACAAGATCACCCCGTCGATGGCGCAGGCGATCGAGGAGACCAACCGGCGACGCGAGAAGCAGATCGCCTACAACACCGAGCGCGGGGTGGACCCCCAGCCGCTGCGGAAGAAGATCGTCGACATCCTCGACGGCATCTACCGCGAGGCGGAGGACTCCGAGTCCGCCGAGCTCATCGGCGGCTCCGGGCGGCAGCAGTCCCGCGGCAAGGCGCCGGTGCCGGGCCTCTCGTCGAAGAAGAAGCCGGGGAAGGCCGGCGCCATCGACGTCCAGGGACTGCCGCGCAACGAGCTCGCCGACCTGATCACGCAGATGAACGAGCAGATGCTCGCTGCCGCTCGGGAGCTGCAGTTCGAGGTGGCCGCCCGGCTGCGCGACGAGCTCCAGGAGCTGAAGAAGGAGCTCCGCCAGTTCGACGCCGCGCACGCCTGAAAGTAGAAGGACCTCCTCCCGCCCACCCTTGGCGAGCTCAGGGCGGGACCCTGGACGAGGCCGCGACCACCCCTCGCAGGCTCGGGGCGGTGCCCTGAAGGGGGCCGGAAGGGAGATCTTTGGAGCGCGACGAGCTGATCGCCTACTGCCTGGGGAAGCCCGGGGCGGAGGAGACGTACCCCTGGGGCGACGGCGAGCTGGTGGCGAAGGTCGGCGGCAAGGGCTTCGCCTTCATCGGGCTCGAAGGCGGCACCGTCAGCGTGAAGTGCGGCCGGGACGCCGCCGAGGCGGCCGAGTGGCGGGAGCGGTATCCCGGCGCGGTGACGATGAGCCACTACGTCGGCCGCTACGGCTGGAACTCCGTCGACTGGACCGGCGCCCTCCCCGACGACGACGTCCGGGAGCTGGTGGACGCGTCGTACGACGCCGCCGTCGCCGCCCTGCCGAAGAGCCGCCGGCCCTCAGGCGGCTGATCGGGGGGCGATGTGCGCGCCCCGCGACGAGGATCACTCGTCGGCTCGATGCCCCAGATGGGGAATCCGTGCGTCGGCCGGTAGGTTGTGCGAGACGGATCCCATGACGCATCGCAGGCGATGACGCCTGTGCGGAGCGGGATCCGACGTGGAGGGGAGTATCCCGACACGGCAGCGTCGTCATCACGAGGTCCGATGACCTCCGGTGCTGCCGGTCGCCGGCTTCGGGTCGGCGGCGGGAGAGACCTCCGGTACTGACGACTGCCAGTTGCCGGAGGAACCTGCTCTATGGACGTCCCGTTCTGGGTCTGGGCTGTCACGATCGCCGCGATCGTCGGCATGCTCCTGTTCGACTTCGTCGGTCACGTGCGGACACCGCACGCTCCGACGCTGCGTGAGTCCTCGATCTGGTCAGCGGTCTACGTCGGCATCGCCGTCGTGTTCGGACTGCTGATCGTCGCCTTCTACGGCGCGGACTTCGGCGGCCAGTACTTCGCCGGCTACATCACCGAGAAGAGCCTGTCGGTCGACAACCTCTTCGTCTTCGTGCTGATCATGGCCAGCTTCGGGGTCCCCCGCGAGCTGCAGCAGAAGGTGCTGCTGTTCGGGATCACGTTCGCGCTCGTGCTGCGGACGGTCTTCATCATCGTCGGCGCGGCTGCCATCGAGAACTTCAGCTGGGTCTTCTACCTCTTCGGCGCGATCCTCATCTACACCGCCTACGTGCAGGCCCGCAGCGGCGGGCACGGCGGCGAGGAGGACTACAAGGAGAACGCCGTCCTCCGGGCCGCCCGCAAGGTCTTCCCGACGACGGAGGAGTACCACTCCGACAAGATGACGGTGCGGCTCGACGGCAAGCGGTTCATCACCCCGCTCGCGATCGCGCTCATCGCCATCGGCAGCGCCGACATCATCTTCGCCGTCGACTCGATCCCGGCGATCTTCGGCCTGACGCAGGAGACGTTCCTGGTCTTCACCGCCAACGCGTTCTCGCTGCTCGGCCTGCGCCAGCTGTTCTTCCTCATCGACGGCCTGCTCGACCGCCTGGTCTACCTCGCGTACGGCCTCGCGGTGATCCTCGGCTTCATCGGCGCCAAGCTCGTCATCCACGCCCTGCACACCAACGAGCTGCCCTTCATCAACGGCGGCGAGCACGTGACTGCCATCCCGGAGATCCCGACCTGGCTGTCGCTCGTCGTGATCCTTGCGACCCTGGTGGTCACCACCGTGGCCAGCCTCGCCCGGAACCGGCACGTCCGGGCCCAGCGGGTCGAGGCCGGGGAACGGGTGGCGGCCGATGGAGCCGCATCGCTCGAGGACGACGGCAGCCGCCCCGTCGGGGCCGGCGGTGCGGCGCAGCGCAGCGGCTGACCCCCGCCGTCAGAACCCCGTGGCGGGGGCCCGGGAGCGGGGCCCCGCCGTGATCCATCCGACCCGTCCGATACCTCTTCCGCCGTCGGCGGCGGCAGAGGCACCCCCGTAGAGTGAGGCCCCGTGGAGCTCCCCGTCTGGTTCGAGATCGCGACGTTCGTGGGGCTCACAGTCCTGCTGCTCGCCGACCTGGCCATCGTCGCCCGTCGCCCGCACGAACCCTCCTTCAAGGAGGCCGGGCTGTGGGTGAGCTTCTACGTGGCGCTGGCGCTGATCTTCGGCGTCCTGCTGCTGGCCTTCACGAACGGCCAGTTCGCGACGGAGTTCTACGCGGGCTGGTTGACCGAGTACAGCCTGTCGGTCGACAACCTGTTCGTCTTCGTGATCATCATGGCCCGGTTCCGGGTGCCTCGGCACCTGCAGCAGGAGGCCCTGATGGTGGGCATCATCATCGCGCTGGTCCTGCGCGGGATCTTCATCCTTCTGGGCGCCGCCCTCATCGCCCGCTTCACCTGGGTCTTCTACTTCTTCGGCGCCTTCCTCGTCTACACCGCGATCAACCTCGTCCGGCACCGGGGCGAGGACGAGGGGTACGAGGAGAACGCCTTCATCCGCCGGATGCGGAAGGTCCTGCCCATCACCCAGGACTTCCATGGCGCCAAGGTCCGCGTCACGGAGAACGGCAAGAAGTTCTGGACGCCGATGATCATCGTGTTCCTCGCGCTGGGGACGACGGACCTGGTCTTCGCGCTGGACAGCATCCCGGCGATCTTCGGCCTCACCCGTGAGCCGTTCATCGTCTTCACGGCCAACGTCTTCGCGCTGATGGGGCTGCGTCAGCTGTACTTCCTGCTGGGCGGCCTGCTCAAGCGGCTGGTGTACCTGTCACTGGGTCTGGCGGTGATCCTGGCCTTCATCGGCGTGAAGCTCGTCATGGAGGCGCTGCACGAGAACAGCCTGCCGTTCATCAACGGCGGCGAGCACATCGACGCGGTGCCGACCATCCCGATCTGGCTGTCGCTGACCATCATCCTGGGTGTACTCGTGGTCGCCACGGTGGCAAGCCTCGTGAAGACACGAGGTCAGATGATCGAGCCCGACGAGCCGGTGGTCACCCCCGAGACCGCCGAGTCGGTCCCCACCGGCGGCCCGGAAGCGGCGGCCGCGGCGGAGGCTCGGATCGCCGACGAGTCCGACGAGGAGCGCGCCCGCCGCTGAGGGGTGTCGGCGGGTCCCGCTAGCGTCGCCGGTCATGCGGCCGACCGACCTCGCACTCCTGCGCACCCCGGGCGTCCCGACCGTCTCGCCGGACGGACGGATGGCCGTCGTGGCAGTGACGCGGCCGGACCTCGACGCGGACGAGTACCGCAGCCAGCTGTGGGCGGTACCCACGGACGGTTCGGCGCCGGCCCGTCCGGTGACCTCCGGGCACCGGGACACCGCGCCGGCGTTCTCGCCGGACGGCCGGTGGCTGGCCTACCTCAGCGCCGAGCCGGGCGGAAAGCCGCAGATCCACCTGGTGCCGACGGCCGGTGGCACCGCGCGCCGGCTCACCGACCACCACCTGGGGGCCGGTGCGCCGGTGTGGGCGCCGGACTCCCGGCGCCTCGCCTACACCGCGCGGGTTCCGGAGCAGGGCCGCTACGGCACCACCGAGGGAGTCGGTCCCGAGGCGGAGCCGCCGCGGCTGATCACCACCCTGCAGTACCGGCTCGACGACGTGGGCTTCCTGGTCGACCGGCGCAGCCAGGTCTTCGTGCTCGACCTCCCGGAGGACTTCGCCGACGACACCCGGGCCGTGCCCGAGCCGGTCCAGGTCACCACCGGCGACGCCGACTGCGCCGACGTCACCTGGCGCCCGGACGGCGACGAGCTCGCCTTCGTGTCCGCCCGCCACCCGGGTGCCGACCGCGACCTGGTCCGTGACGTCCACGCCGTCCGGCCGGACGGGTCGGGTCTGCGCCGCGTCACCGAATCGAACGGCGAGTGCTCGCTGCCTGCCTACGACCCCGTCGGCCGCACGATCTACCTCACCGCCGTCCCCGACCTGGGTCCGGACGGGCTGGACTTCGTCGCCCGGCAGGCCGTGCCGTGCCGGGTGGCGGCGGACGGAGGGCCGCTGGAGCCGCTGCTCGACCCGGAGGAGCACCACCGCGGCGACGAGACCCCGGCGACCGTGCTGCACGGCGACGCCGTCCTCGTGGGGGTCGAGCGGCGGGGGGCGGTCGAGCTGCTGCGGGTCCCCGTGGACGGTGGTCCGCCCGAGGTGCTGGTCGAGGGGCCGTTCACCGTCCGCAGCGTGGCGGCCGCCGGCGGGGTGGTGGTCGCGGTCGTCGCCCACGACCGGTCGGTGGGCGAGCTCATCGCGCTCACGCCCGGTGGCCGTCGGCTGCTGACCGGCTTCGGCCGCCCGTTGGGCGAGACCGGCCGCCTGCACCGCATGACGGAGCGGACGGCGACCGCGCCCGACGGGTACCCGGTGCACGGCTGGGTCACCACGCCACCCGGGCCGGGACCGCACCCGGTGCTGCTCACGATCCACGGCGGCCCGTTCGCCCAGTACGGCTGGACGCTCTTCGACGAGACCCAGACCTACGTCACGGCCGGGTACGCGGTCGTGCAGTGCAATCCCCGGGGGTCGTCGGGCTACGGCTCCGCGCACGGCCGGGCCATCCGTGGCGGGTTCGGCGGGCTCGACGCCGCCGACGTCCTGGCGTTCCTCGACGCCGCGCTCGAGGACCCGCAGCTCGACGCCGACCGGGTCGGGATCATGGGCGGCTCCTACGGCGGCTACCTGACCACCCTGGTGATCGGGCGCACGAACCGGTTCGCCGCCGCGATCAGCGAGCGTGCGTTCCTGGACCCGGTGAGCTTCGTCGGATCGTCGGACATCGGCTGGGCCTTTCCCGACCAGTACCTCGGCACCGACCCCGAGCAGGTGGCGGCGCAGAGCGCGATGGCCGGCGCGCGCGGGATCACCACCCCGACGATGGTCATCCACTCCGAGGAGGACTGGCGCTGCCCCGTCGAGCAGGGGGCCCGGCTCTTCGTCGAGCTCAAGCGCCGCGGGGTGCCGGCGGAGCTGCTGCTGTTCCCGGGGGAGGGTCACGAGCTGTCCCGCACGGGGCGGCCCCGGCACCGGCTCGCCCGCCTGGAGCACGTGCTGCGCTGGTGGGCCCGCTGGCTGCCGGCGCCGGAGAACCGGGAGGAGCCGGCCGCGGTCGAGCCGGTCCGGGATGCCGCACCGCCCCTCGAGGAGCCGGCGGGCGCAGAGCCGCTGGCCGTGCGGGCCACCCGAGTGGACTGACCCCGCCCCACGCTCGACCCTCCTCGGCAGGGTGGCGGTCATCTGCCCATGGGAAGAGGGAGCGCCGGTTGTCGTGATGGTCCGACATGCGGCAGCTGTGCGGAGGACCTGCGCGAGGCCGCCCGGCGACGCGTGCCGTGTGCGGTCGTTGACCACACCGACGTTCACCTGGCTGATGCAGACCGAGAGGGACCGCGGTGGCATGCGTTGCCGGGCGGGCCCCATCCCGCACTCGCTGTCGGCCAGGGCACCACGTCGCTGGAGGCTCTGGGCCCTGACCGTCGACACCCCGGTCGCCGGACCGCCGCTGCGACGTGCGCAACGGCTTCACGATCGCGCCGGCACTGACCGTACGGACGTTGGCGAACGCGGCGCTGCTTCCACGGTCGTGGGTACATGCTGACGACGCCGCCCAACCGGTGGCCGCCGACGAGCCGCCGGCAGCTGAACCCGTCGCTACGCCAGTGGAGCAGCTGCCCGGGATCGCGGCCGCCGTCCCTTCGGCCCCCGCGTCTGCCTGGTCGGTCCGGGGGGGTACCTGTACGGGCTGATGGCCGGCGGTGACCGGGGCATGCAGCGTGTGCTCGACATCCTGGCCCGCGAGATCAGCCGCCCCAAGCAGGTTGTCGGGTCACCTCCGGCGGAACCAAGCGGAGAGGGTCCGGCTGCGCCGCTGAGCGGACCCGCGCCCAGGGCATCAGGCCTGCGGAACCGTTGACATCTGAACGTTCAGTCGTCCAAGCTGGCGCCCCCGCAGTCTCAACGAGGCACTAGGTGGTCAGTCGATATGAACCGGCGCTCGAAGTCGATTCTCCCGAGCATCATGTCGTTGGCATTGGTGGCACTTGCTGCCTGCGGTGGCGGTGGCGGTGGCGATGGCGATGCCGGTGACGCCGCAGCGACGGACGACGGGGAGTTCGAGAGCGGCACGTTGGTGGTGCTCGGGAGCTCCCCCGACATCAACGCCGCATGGCAGGCGAATGTCGACCAGCAGTTCACCGAACTCACCGGCGCGCAGATCGAATGGCTCCCCGGGGCAGCGCCCACCAACCTGACCAAGCTGCTGCAGTCGAAGGGCGGGGCCGCCCCGGCCGATGTCGTCTTCCTGGACACTCCGACCCAGACTCAGGCCATCGCGGCGGATGTGCTCCAGGAACTGGACCGCGACAAGCTGGCGGAGTCGGGCGAGTACCTGTCCGACGAGGTCTTCCCCAACGAGGGGTACGGGCCTGCCAACATCGTGATCCGCCTCGGCACCTGCGTGAACACAGCCGAACTCCAGAAGGCCGGCATCGAGTTGGAGGGCTCCATCGAGGACTGGTTCAACCCCGCGCTCCAGGGTCACTTCTCGATGCCCGACATCTCGACCTTCTACACCCAGGCCACGCTCCCGGCCCTCGCGGCGCACTTCGACGTCGAGCCCGACGATCCTTCCGGACTCCTCGACAGGATCGAGCAGGCGGCCCCCGTGTCCTTCTGGACCAGCACCGCCGACGTGCAGCAGAGCCTGCAGTCGGGTGAGGTCTGGGTGACGCCGATCCTGGACGGCCGCTGCCTCAACCTGGCACTCCAGGGGCAACCCATCGAGTTCCAGCCCCTGAACCTGGAGATCGAGGGCGAGGACTACCGCTACATCGGCCTCTATGACACGTGGGACCTCGTGAAGGGCACCGAGAAGCCCAACCTGGCGCACGCTTTCATCGACATCTCACTGAACGAGCAGTCCATGTCGAAGATCCAGGCGGACTACGGCTACCTTCCTGCGCGCTCCGACCTCCTCGAGAAGGCCAAGCAGGATCCCGAACTCGCCGACATGGTGGGCGACTACAACCCGGAGGACCTCTACGTTCCCGACTACCAGGAGTGGTTCTCGAACCATGCCTCGACGTGGGTGGACGCCTGGAATCAGCGCTTCAAGGACTGACTCCGTCCAGCGGTACCGCCCAGTCGAGGAGGATCGGTGACGTTCGCGGCCAACGCTCGCGTGGGTGTCAAGGATCTGACCGTCAAGTACGGACACGTCGTCGCCGTCGACGACGTCTCGCTCGAGATCGAACCGGGTGAGTTCGTCTCGCTGCTGGGCCCTTCGGGGTCCGGCAAGACGACGATCCTGAAGACGGTGGCGGGGTTCGAGTCGCCGACGCTCGGCCAGGTCACCGTCGACGGAGCGGTGATCAATGACCAGGCGCCGCGCTTCCGCAACTTCGGCATGGTGTTCCAGAACTACGCACTGTTCCCCCACATGAGCATCGAACGCAACGTCGCCTTCGGGCTCCGGGCGCGGAAGATGGACAAGCGGGAGGTGACCGAGGCGGTCGGCGAGATCCTGGACCTCGTGGGCCTGACCGAGTACGCGAGGCGATACCCCGCCCAGCTCAGCGGTGGTCAGCAGCAACGGGTGGCGCTGGCCCGCGCGATCGTGATCCGGCCGCGGCTCCTCCTGATGGACGAACCCCTGGCCGCCCTGGACCTCAAGCTGCGCCAGCAGCTGCAGCTCGACATCCGGAGAATCCAGCAGCAGCTGGGTATCAGCACGCTCTACGTCACTCACGACCAGGAGGAGGCGCTCACCCTCTCGGACAAGGTCGTGGTGATGAGCCAGGGGCGCATCTCGAGCCTCGGCCGGCCCCATGACATCTACCACGAGCCGTCCACGCACTTCGTCGCCAGTTTCGTCGGCAACAAGACGGTGATGGAGGTGGATGCCGATGCGGCGGCTTCGGGCCGGGTCTCCGGTCTGCCCGGTCAGCTCGGAGCCGTCGAGCTGGGGCAGGGCTTCCGCGGGGGCCGCACCTACGTCGTCCTCCAGCCCGAGGACATCGCCTGCTTCCGGCAGGAGGTTCCGGGATCGGTCACGGGGATCGTCACCGGACGCCGCTTCCTCGGGAAGATGGGCCTGATCACGGTGCAGGCGGCCGCCCAGGTGTTCCACGTCAACGACCGCGAGCTCGATGCCCAGCAGGGGGAGACGGTCCACCTCACCTGGAGGTCCGAACGCGCCCACGTGATCCACGAGGAGCGTTGAGTGTCCGGTGAGCAGAGTGGCACCGACGTTGCCGACCGGGTGGCCGACGTCAGCCCGAAACCGCGGCGGGGGAGTGCCGCGCTCCGCCGGGTGGGGTCCTGGCGTATCGGTGGGGTCAAGGTCGCGCCACTGCTCGTCCTGTACGTAGCGTTCTTCGTCATCCCGCAGATCTACTTCTTCCGGCTGGCCTTCTACCGGCCGGCCCTGTTCGGCGAGGTGACCGGTCCCCCCGGCTTCGGAACCTTCGCCGACGTGCTCGGGAGCGAGTTCTACCTGTCCGCGATCTGGCAGACGATCGTGCTGTGCTCCCTGGTGACGATCTTCGTGCTCCCTCTCGCCTATCCCATCGCCTATCTCATCGTCCGGTTCCGGCGCGTGGGTGGCTTCCTCTTCATGGCGACCGCCGCCACCATGTTCAGCAGCACGGTCGCCATGATCCTCGGATGGCGGGTTCTCCTCGCGAGGAACGGCCCCATCAACGATGTGCTGATCGGTTCGGGCCTCATCGACGAACCGCTCGACATCAGCAACAACTTCACCGCGGTCGTCATCGGTACGGTCCACGCGGTTCTTCCGATCGTGATCATCGGATTGATGCCCGTCATGCAGCAGGTGCCGCCGACCCAGGTGATGGCGGCGCGCAGTCTCGGCGCCAGTGAATGGTCCATCTTCTCCCGGATCTTCCTGCCGCAGACCATCACCGGGTGCGTGGCCGTGGGGATGCTCGCGTTCGCGACCACGGCCGGGGCCTTCACCACGCCCGTGCTGCTGGGTGGTGGCCGCGTCGGCGTGCTCTCGATCCTCATGTACTCGGATGCCACGACTGCGCTCAACTATCCGCGTGCCGCGGTGCTGGCCGTGATCCTGTTCGTGATCGTTCTCCTCACCGTCGCGATCTCGCTCGGCTACTCCCGGTTCAGGATCGGGAGAAGGGGGACCTCCTCGTGACGGTGACGGGCATGGGCGCGGACGTCCGCGACGCGCCGACGGGCGGATCGTCCGGGTTGGGCAGGAACGTCGGTGAACTCCGGCAGGGCCGGGTCCAGCGGGTCATGGACCGCCTGTCCCACGGCGCACTCTGGGTCGCCGGAACGGTCTCGATGGTGTTCCTGCTCGCGCCCGTGGTCGTGGTCGTGCTCGCGTCCTTCAACCGGGTGCCGGCTCTCGACGTGCCTCCGCGCCGCTGGAGTCTGTCCTCGTACGGAGCCATCTCGCCGGCCCTGTACGAGGCGTTCTTCCTGAGCCTCCAACTGGCGGCGATGGCGGCTGCCCTGAGTGTCGCACTCGCGGTGCCGGCAAGTTTCTGGCTGGCGCGGACCCGCGGTGTGCTGCCACGGACCGTGGACACCTTCTTCCGGAGTCCGCTGCAGGTGCCGCGGATCGTGCTCGGCATGAGCCTGTACCAGGCGTACGTCCTGTACCAGCTGATGAGTGGGGTCTCGCTCCGGGGAACGTTCACGGGTCTGCTGGCCGCCCACGTCGTTCTGGTGACGCCCTACGTCATCGCGACCTGTGTGGCGAGCATCGAAGGGCGCGGTCAGGATCTCGAGCTCGCCGCAGCCAGTCTGGGCGCTTCACCTCTCCGCGTCTTCGTCCAGGTGAGTCTGCCCGTGATCCGTCAGGCGCTGATCGCGTCGGCGGTGCTGGCTACGCTGATCAGTTTCGACGACGTGCCGTTGTCGCTGTTCCTGTCCGGCGCCGGCACGACGCCCCTCCCGGTGCAGTTGTTCGCACTGAGCGAGCAGAACCTGACGCCGTCGCTCTACGCCGCCGCCACGTTGACGCTGGCCTTCTCGATAGTCATCACCGTCCTCCTGGAGAAGTTCGTCGGGCTGCGTCAAGCCCTCCAGCGCTAGCCGTATCGGCTGATCCCGATCCGCGAGGAGTCGCTCGTGCGTCCGAACCTCACCATCGCCTCGTCGCCTGATCCACTCGGGGGACACCCCTCGGGCGGCGACTCGACGGGCGGGCTCCAGGAAGCGATCGCACGCGGCGAGGCGGATGCGGACACCATCGCTGCGCGCGCCGATGCGCTCCTGGGCGAGCAGCGCCGGCTGCTCATCGGTGGCGAGCTGGTGGAAGCGAGCGGGGGACGCACCTTCCCGAGCATCAGCCCCTGGACGGAGGAGGAGATCGCGCGCGTACCGGACGCCGATGCCGGCGATGCGCTCCGGGTCGTCGACGCCGCGTGCGCCGCCGCGCCGGCCTGGGCGGCCGTTCCGCTGCCGGACCGGGTACGGCTGGTCCAGCGGGCGGCCGACGTGCTGGAGGAGCGTCTGGACGACTTCGCGGTCCTCGACACCGCCGATGCCGGGTCGCCGATCAGGCTGACCCTGCAGGACGGGCGCGCGGCGGTGGAGGCCGTCCGGCGGCTGGCGGGCATAGCGCCGGAGCTACGTGGCTCGACCATTCCGGCGACGGACAACCTGCACCTCACGGTTCGCGAGCCCTACGGGGTGGCCCTCCGGATCGTGGCCTACAACCATCCCTTCATGTTCGCCGCCACCAAGATCGCGGCACCGCTCCTGACGGGCAACACCGTCATCATCAAGCCATCGGAACTGGCCCCGCTCTCCGCCCTCCTGATGGGCGAGGTGCTCCAGGACGTCTTTCCCCCCGGTGTGCTCTCCGTCGTCACGGGCCGCGATGCCGCACTGCCACGGGCGCTGGTCCGTGATCCGCGCGTGCGGCGGATCGGCTTCATCGGGAGCGCACCGACCGGGCGGTCCATCCAGCGGGACGCCGCCGAGGGTGCGGTCAAGCACGTCACGCTGGAACTGGGCGGCAAGAACGCCCTGATCGCCTATCCCGACGTGGACCCCGCCGAGGTCGCCCGCGCCGCGGTCGAGGGCATGAACTTCACGTGGTCCGGTCAATCCTGCATGTCCACTTCGAGGCTGCTCGTCCACGAGGCCATCGCCGACGAGGTGGTCGCCCATGCCGTGGAGATCATCGAGGCGCGGCGGTTGGGCTCGCCGTTCGATCCCCGCAGCGAGCAGGGGACGATCGTCTCCCGGGGTCAGCACGACAGGATCCTCGGCCTGATCGACCGCGCGGTCGCCGAGGGCGCCCGGATCCGCACGGGCGGCCGGCGCCCGGACGGTGGTGACCGGGGCCTGGTCATCCCGCCGACCGTGCTCGACATGGTTCGGCCCGGCCAGACCGTCGAGCAGACCGAGGTGTTCGGGCCCGTCCTGTCGGTCATCCGGTGGGGGGACCAGGACGATCCGGTGGCCATCGCCAACGGCGTCCAGTACGGCCTGACGGCGAACATCTGGACCAACGACGTCACTCGTGCACTCACCGTCGCGCGCCGGCTCGAGGTCGGGTACGTCTGGGTGAACGGTTGGCCGCGGCTCTACGCCGGCGTCCCGTTCGGTGGCGTGAAGAACTCCGGCGTCGGGGTGGAGGACGCACTGGAGGAGCTCGAGAGCTACACGACCTCGAAGTCCGTGAACGTCATCTTCAGGCGAGGATGAGCACTTGAGCGGACAGGTCGAGTGGGGCAGCGACGCCATCGCCGGGGCCCTGCGGCAGTCGGGCGTCCCCTACGTGGCGCTCAATCCGGGAGCGAGCTTCCGCGGCCTGCACGACAGCCTCGTGAACTTCCTGGGCAACGAGGACCCGGAGATGCTGGTCTGCCTCCACGAGGAGCATGCCGTGGCCATCGCGCACGGTTACGCGAAGGTCACCGGCGAGCCACTCGGGGTTCTGCTCCACAGCAACGTGGGACTGATGCACGCCTCGATGGCCATCTTCAACGGCTTCTGCGACCGGGTGCCGATGCTGGTGATCGGCGCAACCGGACCCCTCGCCGCCGACAGCCGGCGTCCCTGGATCGACTGGATCCATACCGCGTCCGACATGCCGGCCCTCGTCCGGGACTTCGTGAAGTGGGACGACCAGCCGACCACCGTCAGGGCGTCGGTCGACTCGATCCTGCGCGCCAACCAGCTGACCAGGGCCTATCCGCACGCTCCCACTTACGTCTGTGTCGACGCCGCCGTGCAGGAGCAGCGGGTCGTCTCCTGGAGGTCGCGCGAGGCCGGTCGGTATCGAGCGCCCTCGCGGTCGGCACCGGACGCCGACGCGGTGGTCCGGGCGGCGGAGCTCCTGGCCGCCGCCAGGAATCCCGTCGTCCTGGCCGGGCGGGTCAGCCGCGACCCCGAGGCGTGGCGGCGCCGGATCGAGCTCGCCGAGCGCGTCGGCGCCCGTGTCGTCACCGACCTGAAGACGGCTGCAGCGTTCCCGACGGACCACCCCCTGCACGGCGACGCCCCGGGCAACGTTCTCACCGCATCGGATCGGGCGATGCTCACCGCGGCGGACGTGCTCCTCGCCCTGGAATGGGAGGACCTCGGCGGGACGCTCGCTGCGGCGTTCGGTGACCGGGAGCCGGGAGCCACCGTGATCGCGGCCGGCAGCGAGCACGAACTGTTCAACGGGTGGACGAAGAACGACTACGCGCTCGCCCCGGTCGACATCTCGCTCAACTGCCATCCCGACGACGCGGTGCGCGCCCTGGTGGCCGCGTTGCCCGCCGGGGACTGCCCGCGGGAGACGGCTGCCGACGCGTCGGTCGCGGTGCTACCGGCGCCGGAGCCGCCACCGGCCGTGGACGGCGCACCCCGGGTCACGGTCGGCCTCCTGGGGCAGCGGCTCCGGGCCGCGGTGGGCCCCCGACCGACGGCACTGGCCCGCGTGCCGACGTCCTGGGAGGCGCAGCACTGGCCGCTGAGCGACCCCCTCTCCTACCTGGGCTCCGACGGTGGCGGCGGGGTCGGCTCCGGACCCGGGATCGCCGTCGGTGCGGCGCTGGCGCTGAAGGGCAGTGGCCGCATGCCGATCGCGGTGATGGGGGACGGCGACGCCCTCATGGGCATCACCGCGCTCTGGACCGCCGCGCGATACGAGATCCCGCTGCTGGTGGTGGTGGCCAACAACGGCTCCTACTTCAACGACGAGTTGCACCAGACGCGGATGGCCGATCTGCGGGGCCGGCCGCGGGAGAACGCGCACATCGGTATGCGCACCGAGGGGCCGCGACCCGACATCGCGCACATGGCCGAAGACATGGGGCTGGTGGGCATCGGCCCTGTCCACTCCCTCGAGCAGCTCGACCAGGCGCTGGCCCGTGCGGTGGAGCACGTGGAGGGTGGCCGACCCACCGTGGTGGACGTGATCGTGGAGCGCGGATATCCGCCGCGCGCCGAGGCCGGTGTGCTCAACGACCGTCGGGGAGTGACCGCGTGATACGGCGCCACACGACGAGCAAGAGGAGCGACGAACGAGCAGCCCTGGCCGGTGGTGGGCCTCGCAGACGTCTCGGGCGTCGTCGAGGGGACCGCCCGCGGGGCCGGAGCTGTCCGGGGCAGACGTCGCACGCATGGGCTGCGGGATCCGGTGGCTAAGCTGGATCGCTGTGCGAACATCGACGACCTCCGGTCGATAGCGAAAGCGCGCCTGCCACGGGGCATCTTCGAGTTCCTCGACCGCGGAGCCGAGGACGAGATCGCTCTCCGCGAGAACCGGCTCGCGTTCGAGCGGGTCCGCCTGACGCCGCGCTATCTCGTGGATCTGACCGACCGGGACCTGAGCACGCGGATCTTCGGTGCACCAGTGGCGGCCCCGTTCGGCGTCGGTCCCACGGGCGCCGCCGGACTGCTCTGGCCTCAGGGCGAGGTCGCCTTGGCGCAAGCCGCCGCTGCCGCTGGTATCCCGTTCACCCTGGCCACCCCCTCGATGACGCCGATGGAGACCATCGCTGCGGTGGGCGGGCGCCTGTGGTATCAGCTCTATCTCTGGGAAGAGGCGAGGCATTCATACGAACTCGTCGCCCGCGCGCGTGACCTCGGTTTCGAGGCGCTGGTGGTCACGATCGATCACGGCCTGGGTCATCTACGCGAACACAATGTCCGGAACGGCTACCAGTTTCCCTTTCGGCCGAACCTCGTGGCCCTGCGAGACATGGCCTGCCATCCCCGCTGGCTCTACAACGTCATCCTCCGTACCGGCCTGACGTCGGGGCTGCCGACGAATGTCAACTATCCCCGGGAGTATCGCCGCATCGTTGCGTTCGGTGCGGCGACGCCGCCGACCCCGCCGATGAAGACCTCGATGACCTGGGGCGATCTGGCGTACATACGGGAGTTGTGGCCGAGGAAGCTTGTGGTCAAGGGCGTCATGAGTCTGGCCGACGCCCGATGTGCTGTGGCGCACGGAGCCGACGCGATCGTCATCTCGAACCATGGCGGCCGGGCCTTGGACAGCTCGCGCGCCCCCATCGACGTCCTGCGTGACGTTGCGCCCGAACTGGACGGGTCGGTGACGATCATGCTGGATGGCGGTGTTCGTCGCGGGAGCGACGTGCTCAAGGCGCTGGCGCTCGGCGCCGACTTCGTGCTGCTCGGACGGGCGACGTTGTACGGGTTGGCGGCCGCCGGCCGGTCGGGCGTCGAGAAGGCGATCGAGCTGGTGCGCGATCAGTTCGAGAAGACCATGAGCTACGTGGGCTGTTGCCGGCCGGACGAGCTCGGCAGGCATGTCATCGCAGAGTCGAGCACGCAGCGGTGACGTGAACGCTCGTCGAGGCCGGCTCCGTGGATCAGTGGTTCGTGACCTGCTTGATCGGCGCAGGGGGGGACTGCGGCACGGTCCCGAGGCAGTCGAGTGCCTCGGCCAACGTGATGACATCGCCGTACTTCTGGTCGATCTCGAAGAGGCTCACGCGATGGCTCGTCGCGGCCCGATCGAAGACACACTCCTCGACGACGGCCACACCGAAGCCGTGCGAGAAGCCGTCGACGACGCTGGCGCGAACACAACCGCTCGTGCTCGTCCCTGCTATCAGCAGATCCCGCACACCAGCGGCCTTCAGCCGTTCGGCAAGGTCTCCCTCGAAGAAGACACTGGGCGCGGACTTCTCGACGACCTCGTCTCCGGGAAGGGGGGCGATGTCGTCGACGATTCGGCCGTCGTCGGGTAGCCGCCCATCCAGCCGGCCGTGCTTGTGCTGCCACACGCCGCCGGTGAGCGACTCGACAGAGCTGTCCCGCGAGTAGATCACCGGTCGACCGGCAGCGCGGGCCGCAGCCGTCAGGGTGCCAATCGCGTCGACGGCCGCCCAAGCAGTCTCGCCACAAGAGTTGGGATAGGCGGACCTTGACTCCTCAGGAGTGCTCTGCCGGTGCCCCGTGAAGCCATAGGTGACATCGATGACCAGCACAGCCACGTCGCGGCTGACCTTCTGTCGTTGACCGAAACCTGCACTGGCGTAGATGGCTCGCTCCGCCTCGGGCAGAGCCTCACGCCAGGGCACCGGTGAATCTCCCATGCCTGTGCCTCCAGTCCGAACGCCATCCCGTCCGTGGCCGAAACCGCGGCGGCCTTCGTCGTGCCCGGCGGAGTGGTAGACGCGGTCGCACGACCCAACCGAGGGTGGCGAATGAACGTTCAGATGTCAACGTGCCGCGGAAGGTGAAATTCGTCAACCGCAGACACCGGCTGCTGCCGATGTGCCCATGAGCCGTCTTGGCGGGCGGCCTCCGTCAGTGGCCTGAGGCGGGCCGACCCGCCTCCGGGACGTGGTGGACCCGTTCGGTCGCGAGTCCGGCGGTTCCTGCCGCCGGAGATCCGGAGCTGTTCGACGTCCTCGGCGGTCCTCTAGGTGTAGTGCCCACGGACCCTGTTGTGGCGTGGCTGGATGTACGAGTCGGAGGTCGTCGAGGAGGGAGGTCGACTGCTTAGCCGTCTGGACCGCCCGCGACCACGACGTCCGCCTCAGGGGGCCCGACGCCGCCATGCAATAGCGTCCTCGCATGGCGCTCATCTATCCCGTCCTGGCCGACGCCCCCGAGCCCGAGGAGGGGACCGCGCCCGACGTCGCCGAGCTCGCCTCCGACCTCTCCGACCAGTGGCTGGTCGAGGTGGCGGTGGGGGAGGACGGGGACGACGCGTGCTTCGGACCACTCGCGTCGGGCATGGCGTGGGACCTGGCGGTGGAGCTCAACGACAAGCGGCCCGACTGGACGGTCTCGGTCGTGCCCCTCTACGTGGCCGAGCCGGCCGACCAGATCATCGCGCTGTTCGAGGAGGACTAGGCACCGGGCGTCGCGACGTCGACCAGGGTCGCGATGCCCGGGGCGACCTCGCTGAACGGCACGGCCAGGGTGAACACCGCCACGGTGCCCGTCGGGAAACCGGCCTCGAGGTCGCGTAGCGCCGCCTGGCTGCCCCCGCCGCCGTCGAGGACGCTCGCCAGCAGCCCGATCGACGGGTTGTGGCCCACGACGGCCACCGTCTGCACGTCGTCCGGCGCCTCCCGGACGATCGCCAACAACGCCTCGACGGTGTTGTCGTAGATCCGGAGGTCGACGACCGGCGACGGATCCGGGCCGACCCGGGCGGCGGCCCGCTCCCAGGTCTGGACCGCGCGTCGGGCCGGGGAGACCACGACGTGGTCGGGCCCGAGGCCGGCGCGCGTCAGCCAGCCGCCGACGGCCGCGGCCTGCCGCGTCCCGCGCTCGGTGAGCGGCCGGTCGGCGTCGACGGCGCCGTGGGCCGCCTCGGCATGCCGGACCAGCAGGAGTCGGCGCGGCTGCATCGCGCAAGTCTGGCAGTCCGCCGGTCCCGCGATCGGCCGGGATCACCAGCCGCGGGCGCGCCATTCGGCGAGATGCGGGCGCTCGGCGCCGAGCGTCGTGTCCTTGCCGTGGCCGGGATAGACCCAGGTCTCGTCCGGCAGCGTCCCGAACAGCCGCTGCTCCACGTCGTCGATCAGGCTGGCGAACCGCGCCGCGTCCTTCTGCGTGTTGCCGACGCCGCCCGGGAAGAGGCTGTCGCCGGTGAAGACGTGGACTCCGCCGTCCCCCTCCGCCCGGTAGACCAGGGCGATGCTGCCCGGGGTGTGGCCGCGCAGGTGCACGACCTCGAGGGTGTGCCCGCCGACGGTCACCGTGTCGCCGTGGTCGACCGTTCGCTGCACGTCGACCGGCAGGTCGTCCGCGTCGGCGGCGTGGGCGACCGTCACCGCGCCGGTCTCCCGGACGACGTCCGCCAGCGCGCGGTGGTGGTCCCAGTGGCCGTGCGTGGTGACGACGGTGCGCAGGGCGGCGTCGCCGACCAGCTCGCGCAGCTTCGCCGGCTCGGCCGCGGCGTCGACGAGGAGGGCCTCGCCGGTCGCGGTGTCGCGCAGCAGGTAGGCGTTGTTGGCCATCTCGCTGACCGCCAGCTTGCTGATCGTCAGGCCGGGCAGTTCACGCACGTCGGCCGGCCCGCCCACCTCGACGTCGCCGGTGTAGGTCGGCTGCGGGGCGCTCATCCAGGACTCCGATCGGAAAGTGTCAGGGGCGGAAGTTACGGTCCAGTCATGGACGCTAGCGGAGCTGTCACGCGCCCTCATGGCGTTGCCCAGGTCGTCGGTCTGCCGGCGCTGGAGATCGCGGCACTCGTCAAGTCCGGCGAGATGACGGCCGTGGACGTCGTCCACGCGCACCTGGCGCACATCGACGAGGTGGACGCCCGCGTGGGTGCCTTCCGGGTGGTCCGGCGGGAGGCGGCGCTGGCCGAGGCGCACGCGATCGACACCGCGCTCGCCCGCTTCGCCCTGCCGCTGGCGGGCGTGCCGATCGCGGTCAAGGACAACGTGGCCGTCGCCGGCGAGGTCTGCACCGATGGCTCGCCCGCCTGCCCGGAGCGCGTGGAGACGAAGGACCACCCGGTCGTCGCCCGGCTGCGCAAGGCGGGCGCCGTCGTCGTCGGCATCACCCGGGCTCCGGAGCTGTGCCTCTACGGGGCCACGGACGGCCCGGGCACCGTGACCCGCAACCCCTGGGACACCGCGCGGTCGGCGGCCGGCAGCTCCGGCGGCAGCGCCGCCGCGGTCGCCTCGGGCTGCGTCCCGCTCGCCCACGGCAACGACGGCATGGGCTCGCTCCGGCTCCCCGCGGCCGCCTGCGGTCTGGTGACCCTGAAGCCCGGTCTCGGGACGGTGCCGGCCGAGATCGGCGCCGACAGCTGGTCGGGCATGGCGGTGAACGGGGCGCTGGCGACGACCGTGGCCGACCTCGCCGTGGCGCACGCGGTGATGGCGGGAGAGCAGCCGGGTGAGCTGCCGGCCCCGGGCCGGCCGCTCCGGATCGCGCTCTCCACCCGGTCGCTCGTCCCGGGCGCCCGTGCGGACGGGCCCGCCCGCGCCGCGGTGGACGCGATGGTGGCCCTGCTGATCGAGGCCGGGCACACCGTCGTCCGCAAGGACCCACCGATCACGCCGGGGGCAGCGGCGGGGGCCATGACCCGCTGGATGGCCGGCGCCGATAACGACGCGGAGCACCTCGGGATCGACCGGGCGGCACTGCAGCCGCGCAGCCGGACGCACGCCCGGATCGGCCGGGTGGTCTCCCGCCTGGGCCTGGTCCGTCCGGCGACCGCCGAACGGTTCCGGGCGCAGATGGTCGACTTCTTCGAGGACGTCGATCTGCTGCTGAGCCCCGTCTCGGCCGGACCGCCGCTGCCCGCGCGGCCGTGGCACGAGCGGTCGTTCCTGGCCAACATCGCCGCCAACGCCCGGTGGGCACCGTGGACGGCCGCCTGGAACCTGGCCGGCCTGCCGGCGCTCGTGCTGCCCACCGGGGTCCGCCCCGAGGGGCAGCCGCTGGCGGTCCAGTTCGTCGGCCCCCCGGACGCCGAAGGACGACTACTCTGGCTGGCCGGAGAACTGGAGCGCCGCCAGCCCTGGCGCCGCTACGCACCCGTGTTCGACCCCACCACCCCGTCGTCGACGGCGCCCGTCTGAGCCCTCGGCGGCGCGCCGTCCCGCGCGCGTGACGGGCGCGACACCGGGGCACGCCGGGGGGAGGGGAACAGCTCCGCGACAGCGGGCCTTGCCCTCAGTGATGATGCATCTGGCCACAGCGACTGACAGGGAACACATGGACCGCCTCGTCGTGCGCGGCGCCCGCGAGCACAACCTCAAGGACGTCCACCTCGACCTGCCCCGTGACGCACTGATCGTGTTCACGGGTCTCTCGGGCTCCGGCAAGTCGAGCCTCGCCTTCGACACGATCTTCGCCGAGGGCCAGCGCCGGTACGTCGAGTCGCTGTCGGCCTACGCCCGTCAGTTCCTCGGCCAGATGGACAAGCCCGACGTCGACTTCATCGAGGGCCTCTCCCCGGCCGTCTCGATCGACCAGAAGTCGACCAACCGCAACCCGAGGTCGACGGTCGGCACGATCACCGAGGTCTACGACTACCTCCGCCTGCTCTACGCGCGGGCCGGCCAGCCGCACTGCCCCAACTGCGGCAAGCCGATCTCCCGGCAGACGCCGCAGCAGATCGTCGACCAGGTGCTCGGCATGGAGGAGGGCACCAAGTTCCAGGTGCTCGCCCCGGTCGTGCGGGCCCGCAAGGGCGAGTACGTGGACCTGTTCAGCTCGCTGCAGACGCAGGGTTTCTCCCGGGTCCGGGTGGACGGCGTGGTGCACCCGCTCACCGAGCCGCCGAAGCTCAAGAAGCAGGAGAAGCACACGATCGAGGTGATCGTGGACCGGCTGACGGTCAAGGAGAGCGCCAAGCGCCGCCTCACCGACTCGGTCGAGACGGCCCTCGGCCTGGCCGGCGGGCTCGTCGTCCTCGACTTCGTGGACCTCCCCGAGGACGACCCGTACCGCGAGCGGACCTTCTCCGAGCACCTCGCCTGCGTCGACGACGGCCTGTCCTTCGAAGCCCTCGAGCCGCGCTCCTTCTCCTTCAACTCGCCGTTCGGCGCCTGCCCGGAGTGCACCGGCATCGGAACGCGCAAGGAGGTCGACCCCGACCTCGTCGTGCCCGATCCCGAGAAGACCCTCGGGCAGGGGGCCATCGCCCCGTGGGCGAGCTCGATGACGAACGAGTACTTCCTCCGCCTGCTCACCGGCCTGGGATCGCAGCTCGGTTTCTCGATGGACACCCCGTGGGAGCGGCTGCCCGCCAAGGTGCAGAAGGCCGTCCTGCACGGTTCGCCGGACCAGGTGCACGTCCGCTACAAGAACCGCTACGGCCGCGAGCGCAGCTACTACGCCGCGTTCGAGGGCGTCGTCCCCTTCCTCGAGCGCCGGCACGAGGACACCGACAGCGACTACGCGCGGGACAAGTACGAGGGCTACATGCGCGACGTGCCCTGCCCCGTCTGCCACGGCACCCGCCTCAAGCCCGAGATCCTGGCGGTCAAGCTCAACGGCCGCTCGATCGCCGAGGTCACCAACCTCTCGATCGGCGACGCCTCCGACTGGCTCAGCGGCCTCGAGCTCGGCGAGCGGGAGCGGGCGATCGCCGACCGGGTGCTCAAGGAGATCCAGGCGCGGCTGTCGTTCCTGGTCGACGTGGGTCTGGACTACCTCTCGCTCGACCGGCCCGCGGCGACCCTCGCCGGAGGGGAGGCGCAGCGCATCCGGCTGGCCACGCAGATCGGCTCCGGGCTGGTCGGCGTCCTCTACGTCCTGGACGAGCCCTCGATCGGGCTGCACCAGCGCGACAACACCCGCCTGATCGAGACGTTGGTCCGGCTCCGCGACATGGGCAACACGCTCATCGTCGTCGAGCACGACGAGGACACGATCAAGGTCGCCGACTGGATCGTGGACATCGGCCCCGGGGCGGGCGAGCACGGCGGTGAGATCGTCGTCAGCGGCCAGCTCGAGGACCTGATGAAGAGCGAGCGCTCGCTGACCGGCGCCTATCTGTCGGGTCGGATGGCGATCGAGATCCCGCGGAAGCGCCGCGAGCCGACGCCCGGCCGCGAGCTCGTCGTCAAGGGCGCCCGCGAGCACAACCTCAAGGGCGTCGACGTCACGTTCCCGCTGGGCTGCTTCGTGGGTGTCACGGGCGTGTCCGGGTCGGGCAAGTCCAGCCTGGTCAACGACATCCTGTACACGACACTGGCCAACCAGCTGAACCGCGCGCGGATGGTCCCGGGCCGGCACCGGACGGTCACCGGGCTCGAGCACCTCGACAAGGTCGTGCACGTCGACCAGTCGCCGATCGGCCGAACCCCCCGGTCCAACCCGGCGACGTACACGGGGGTCTGGGACCACGTCCGCAAGCTGTTCGCCAGCACCACCGAGGCGAAGATGCGGGGGTACCTACCCGGCCGCTTCTCGTTCAACGTCAAGGGCGGCCGCTGCGAGGCGTGCTCCGGTGACGGGACGCTCAAGATCGAGATGAACTTCCTGCCCGACGTCTACGTCCCCTGCGAGGTCTGCAAGGGCGCCCGGTTCAACCGGGAGACCCTCGAGGTGCACTACAAGGGCAAGACGGTCGCCGAGGTCCTCGACATGCCGATCGAGGAAGGGGCGGAGTTCTTCGCTGCCATCCCGGCGATCTCCCGCTATCTGCGCACGCTCACCGAGGTCGGGCTGGGCTACGTCCGGCTCGGCCAGCCGGCGACGACACTGTCCGGCGGTGAGGCACAGCGGGTGAAGCTGGCCAGCGAGCTGCAGAAGCGCTCGAACGGCCGGAGCATCTACGTCCTCGACGAGCCGACGACCGGTCTGCACTTCGAGGACATCCGCAAGCTGCTGCTGGTCCTTCAGGGCCTGGTGGACAAGGGCAACTCGGTCATCGTCATCGAGCACAACCTCGACGTGATCAAGAGCGCCGACTGGCTCATCGACATGGGGCCCGAGGGCGGGTTCCGCGGCGGCACCGTCGTGGCCGAGGGGCCGCCGGAGTTCCTGGCGACGGTCCCGGAGAGCCACACCGGCCGGTACCTCGCCAAGATCCTCGACCCGGACGCCGTCGCCGCGGCAGGGGCGCCGAAGAAGCGGGTGCGCAAGAAGGCCAGCTGATGGGCGTCCAAAAGTGCCGCGGAGACTCGCAGCCGAGCTCTTCACGGCGTCTGGGACCTGCTGGGCAAGGACGACCGCATGCTCCACATGGCGCACGCCTCGCGGCACCACGGGGAAGCGTCGGCGCCCCGGCCAACCTGGCCCGGGGCGAGTGGCTGTGCCCCAGGTCTACGCCGCTCTCGGGCGGGCTGAGCCGTCCCTGCACCACGCGCGGCGCGTGCTGCAGATCTGCGAGCGGCACGGGATCGGCGACTGGGACCTCGCCTTCGCCCACGGGGCGATCGCCCGGGCGCAGAGCCTGGCCGGCGGCGGCGAGGCGGCGCGCGAAGCCGTCCGGGCCGCACGGGCCGTCGTCATCGCCGGCGACGAGGAACGGGAACTGCTGGAGGCCGACCCCGCGACCCTCCCCGCCTGACCGCGGCGGGCCGGATCCACTCGACCACCCACGTGTCGCCCGGGGCCAGGGACGCCCACCGGCGCTCGGCCACGGCAAGCTCGGCTGAGGCGGCAGTCAGCGCGTCGGGGGAGTGCCCGGCGGCCTCGACCTGACCGGGCAGCACTGGCTCCTTCCGCGCGAGCCGGCCGACCAGTTCGGCGAGGGCCTCCGCCGCCTGGATGCTCGCCGCGCGCTCCTTCTTGAGCCGCTGGGACCGCTCCCCGGCGTGCGGCGGTTGCCGGCCCGTGACATGGCGCATGCTGCCCCAGACCACGCCGTCGGCCACGCACCCCCAGATCCCGTCGGGCACCCCCAGGCTCTGCTCGACCAGGGCGTGCACCAGGTCGTGCGGCAGCGCATCGCCGCCGCCCGCGCCCCGCATGCAGAAGACGACGCCGTCGTCACGCTCCACGAGCGTCTCGACCGGACGGCGGTCGGCCATGCGCTGGAAGGTGATCCGCACGGCCCCACTGGCCGGGCGGCGTCAACCGGATAGCTGTGACTCCCGTGGCGGGGGAGCCGGGGGTTCCGGCGCCCTGTCGGAGCACCGACCTAATCTGGACCCATGGCCGACCCGTCGACGTACCGCCCGGCGGTCGGCAGCATCCCCGAATCGCCCGGGGTGTACCGATTCCGCGACCCCAACGGCCGGGTCATCTACGTCGGCAAGGCCAAGAGCCTCCGGCAGCGCCTGAACAGCTACTTCGCCGACGTGGCCGGTCTCCACCCGCGCACCCGCCAGATGGTGACGACCGCGGCGGGCGTCGAGTGGACGGTCGTCGGCACCGAGGTCGAGGCGCTCCAGCTCGAGTACAACTGGATCAAGGAGTTCGATCCGCGGTTCAACGTCCGCTACCGCGACGACAAGAGCTATCCGAGCCTCGCGGTCACCCTGAACGAGGAGTACCCGCGCCTCCAGGTGATGCGTGGGCCGAAGCGCAAGGGCGTCCGCTACTTCGGTCCCTACGCCCACGCCTGGGCGATCCGCGAGACCCTCGACACCCTCACCCGCGTCTTCCCGGCGCGCACCTGTTCCAACGGTGTCTTCAAGCGGGCCGGCCAGATCGGCCGCCCCTGCCTGCTGGGCTACATCGGCAAGTGCGCCGCCCCCTGCGTGGGCCGGGTCGACGCCGACGAGCACCGCCGGATCGTCGAGGACTTCTGCGACTTCATGGCCGGCAGGACCGAGTCGATGGTGAAGCGCCTCGAGCGGGAGATGGCCGCGGCGTCCGAGGCCCTGGAGTTCGAGAAGGCCGCCCGCCTCCGCGACGACCTCGGCGCCCTCAAGCGGGCGATGGAGAAGCAGGCCGTCGTCCTCGGGGACGGCACGGACGCCGACGTCGTCGCCTTCGCGCAGGACGAGCTCGAGGCCGCGGTCCAGGTCTTCCACGTCCGCGGTGGGCGGGTCCGCGGGCAGCGCGGCTGGATCGTCGACAAGGTCGAGGCGGTCACCACCGGCGAGCTCGTCGAGCAGTTCCTGCTGCAGGTCTACGGCGGCGTCGACGAGCAGACCGGCGTGGGCGAGGCGGGGGAGACCGTGCCGCGCGAGGTGCTCGTCCCCGAGCTGCCGGAGGACGCCGACGTCTACACCGAACTGCTGGAGGAGCTGCGCGGCGGCCGGGTGTCGCTGCGGGTGCCCCAGCGCGGCGACAAGCGCAGCCTGCTGGAGACCGTGGAGCGCAACGCGAAGGAGGCGTTCGCGCGGCACCGGGTGAAGCGGTCCAGCGACCTCACCGCCCGCTCGCTCGCCCTCGCCGAGCTCCAGGAGGCGCTGGAGCTGCCGGACGCCCCGCTGCGGATCGAGTGCATCGACGTCTCGCACGTCCAGGGCACGAACGTCGTGGCCAGCATGGTGGTGTTCGAGGACGGGCTCGCGAAGAAGTCCGACTACCGCCGGTTCTCCGTCACCCACGGAACCGACGACACCGCCGCGATGGCCGAGGTCGTCCGCCGCCGGTTCGCCCGCCACCTGCAGGAGGAGGCCGACCGGCGCGACGAGCAGGGCGTCGCCGCCGAGGACGGCCGGCCCCGGCGGTTCGCCTACCCGCCGAACCTGCTCGTGGTGGACGGCGGTGCGCCGCAGGTTGCGGCCGCGAGCAGGTCCCTCACCGAGCTGGGGATCACCGACGTCGCCGTGTGCGGCCTCGCCAAGCGCATGGAGGAGGTGTGGCTCCCGGGGGACTCCGACCCGGTGATCCTGCCACGCACCTCCGAGGCGCTCTACCTGCTCCAGCGGGTGCGCGACGAGGCGCACCGCTTCGCCATCACGTATCACCGGCAGAAGCGCTCGACCAGCATGCTGGTGTCGCTCCTGGACGACGTCCCCGGCCTCGGGGACACGCGGCGGAAGGCCCTCATGAAGCAGTTCGGCTCGCTGAAGCGGCTCCGTGCCGCCTCGATCGAGGAGCTCATGCAGGTGCCCGGGATCGGGCGCCGGACGGCGGAGGCCGTACAGGCCGCCATCGCCGAGCCGGCCGACCCCGCCGGGGCGGCGGCGGACTCCTCACCCGCCACGGAGTCGACGACGGCGCCCCAGGGTCCGGCCGAGCGGGGCACTCCCCGCGACGGTGCCGGTGAGACCGCCGAGGTCGGCCGGGTGGCTTCGTGACCGTCGGCACCGGGGACGGGCCGGCCGGTCCGCAGAGCGACGTCGCGCCCGGGCTCGACCCGACGACGACCGAGACCGCCCCGCTGGAGGTCGTGGTCGTCACCGGCCTCTCGGGGGCCGGCAAGAACAGCGCCGGCCGGGTGCTCGAGGACCTCGGCTGGTTCGTCGTCGACAACCTGCCTCCGGCGCTGCTGCTGCCGATGGTGCGGCTCGGCGCCCGCGGGGATCTCCGCCGGTTCGCCGCCGTGGTCGACGTCCGCAGCCGGGCCTTCTCCAGCGATCTCCAGGAGGCGATCCGGGTGCTCGCCGAGGCCGGGCACCGCCCGCGCGTCGTCTACGTGCACGCCCGCGACGAGGTCCTGGTGCGACGGTACGAGTCCAACCGGCGGGAACACCCGCTGCAGGGCTCCGGGACCCTCACCGACGGCATCGCGGCCGAGCGGGGGCTGCTCACCGGGATCGCCGGCGACGCCGATCTGTGGGTGGACACCAGCGACCTCAACATCCACCAGTTGCGCGCCACGCTGGAGAACGCCTTCGCCCGCGACGGGCAGACCCCGCCGCTCACCGCGACGGTCATGAGCTTCGGGTTCAAGTACGGCCTCCCGCTGGACGCCGACCTCGTCGTCGACGCCCGGTTCCTGCCGAATCCGCACTGGATCCCCGAGCTCCGGCCGCACACCGGGCGGGACGCGGACGTGCGCGACTACGTCCTCGGGCAGCCGGACGCCGCGGCGTTCCTCGACCGCTACGTCGACGTCCTCCGGCTGCTGGTCCCCGGCTACCAGCGCGAGGGCAAGCGGTACCTGACCCTCGCCGTCGGCTGCACGGGCGGCAAGCACCGCAGCGTGGCGATCGCGGAGGAGTTCGCCCGCCGCCTCAAGGCCGAGGGCGTGGCCGCGGCCGCCCGTCATCGCGACCTGGGTCGCGAGTAGTGGGCGTGCAGGCACCGCGGGTCGTCGCCTTCGGCGGCGGCCACGGCCTCGCCGCCGCCCTGGCGGCGTGGCGCCGCCTGACGACCGAGCTGACGGCGGTGGTGACCGTCGCCGACGACGGCGGCAGCTCCGGCCGGATCCGGCGGGAGATGCCGGTCCTGCCACCGGGCGACCTCCGCATGGCCCTGGCCGCCCTGGCCGGCGACGGCGCCCAGGGGCAGGAGCTCGCGGCCCTGCTGCAGCACCGGCTGGGCGGCACCGGCGTCCTCGCCGGCCACCCGGTCGGCAACCTGATGCTCACCGGCCTGGCCGAGATGCACGGCGGCGACACCGTCCGGGCGCTCGGCGAGCTCGGGCAGCTGCTGGGCTGCAGCGGCCGCGTGCTGCCGATGGCCGACGTCCCGCTCGACCTGGTCGCCCGTGTGGAGACCACCGACCCGGACGACCCCGCGCGGACCCGCACGATCCGCGGTCAGGTCGCCATCGCCGCGACGCCCGGTCACGTCAGGGAGATCCTCGTCTCCCCGCACGATCCGCCGGTCCATCAGGCGGTGCTCGACGCCATCGCGACGGCGGACGTGGTCTCGCTCGGCCCGGGATCCTGGTACACCTCTGTACTGCCGCATCTGCTCGTGCCGAAGTTGCGGGCCGCACTGGCCGCGACGCAGGCCCGGGTGGTCGTGGTGCTCAATCTGGAACCGCAGCCAGGCGAGACGGACGGGTTCTCGCCGGAGGAGCATCTCAGCGTCTTGCAGGCACATCTGGGCGGAGTGGCGTTGCACACGGTGATCGCCGATGCTGATTCGGTGGTTGACCGCCGTGGTCTCCTTTCTGCGGTACGTGAACTCGGCGCTGAGCTCGTGCTCGCTCCGGTCGCGGAGCCGGACGGTTCGCCACGGCACGATCCCGAGCGACTGGCTGCCGCGCTGGCCTCCGTGGCCGGCGCGCGGTGAAGGAGTACGGGTGTCCGATCGGGTATCGGAACTGATGGCAACCGTCGTCGTTCCGTGGCCGTCGGTACGAGGGGGAAGGGGACGCCGCACATGGCGATGACCGCAATGGTCAAGGACGAGCTCTCACGGGTCGAGTGCACCAAGACCTCCGAGCGCAAGGCGGAGGTCACCGCGCTGCTGCGCTTCTCGGGTGGCCTGCACATCGTGGGTGGCCGGGTGGTCATCGAGGCCGAGCTCGACACCGGTTCGGTGGCCCGACGTCTGCGCCGCGACATCAGCGAGGTCTACGGCTACACCAGCGGCGTCAGCGTGCTCGCCGGCGGCAACATCCGCCGCGGGGTGCGCTACCTGGTCCGCATCGCCAAGCACGGTGAAGGCCTGGCCCGTCAGACCGGCCTGGTCGACCAGCGCGGCCGCCCCGTCCGCGGTCTGCCACCCGCGGTCGTCTCCGGCGGCATCAACGACGCCGAGGCCGCCTGGCGCGGCGCCTTCCTCGCCCACGGCTCGCTCACCGAGCCCGGCCGGTCCTCCTCCCTCGAGGTCACCTGCCCCGGCCCGGAGGCGGCGATGGCGCTCGTCGGCGCCGCCCGCCGGCTCGGCATCCCCGCCAAGGCCCGCGAGGTCCGCGGCGCCGATCGGGTCGTCATCCGGGACGGCGATGCCATCAGCGCCCTCCTCACCCGCATGGGCGCGCACGACGCCGTCCTCGCGTGGGAGGAGCGGCGGATGCGCCGCGAGGTCCGGGCCACCGCCAACCGCCTGGCCAACTTCGACGACGCCAACCTCCGCCGCTCGGCCCGGGCCGCCGTCGCGGCGAGCGCCCGCGTCGAGCGGGCGCTGGAGATCCTGGCCAACGACGCCCCCGAGCACCTGCTGGTGGCCGGCCGGCTGCGCCTGGAGTTCGGTCAGGCGTCGCTGGAGGAGCTCGGCCAGCGCGCCGACCCCCCGATGACCAAGGACGCCGTCGCCGGTCGCATACGGCGTCTCCTAGCGATGGCCGACAAGCGCGCCAAGGACCTCGGCATCCCCGACACGGAATCCGTCGTCACCGACGACATGCTGGCTCAGTAACCCGTAGGCGCAGGTCGGTTTCGAGGGCTGCCGACGTCCTGGCTCACCTCCAGGGGTCCTGGCTCACGGTCGACACTGAGGCAGGACCACTGACGATCAGGTCACCTGATCATCGTCGAGCCCGACGGGCCTGTCGGCCGCCGACCGTCGGAAGCCGCGGTCTCCCGAGACCGATAGGGTTTCCCGCGAGCGAGGCCGCATCCCCCTACGCGCGGCCCCTGATCCACGTGGAGGCTGCTGTGACGGTCCGGGTAGGCATCAACGGCTTCGGCCGCATCGGCCGCAACTTCTGGCGGGCGGCCGCCGCCAGCGGCCAGGACATCGAGATCGTGGCCGTCAACGACCTCACCAGCAACGAGGTGCTCGCCCACCTGCTCAAGTACGACAGCATCCTGGGCGTCCTCAAGGAGGACGTGGCCGCCGACGGCGAGGGCATCAAGATCGGTGGCAACACCATGAAGGTGCTGTCGGAACGGGACCCCGCCGCCCTGCCGTGGGGCGACCTGGGCGTCGACGTCGTCATCGAGTCGACCGGCTTCTTCACCAAGGCCGCCGACGCCCGCAAGCACGTCGACGCCGGTGGGGCCAAGAAGGTCATCATCTCCGCGCCGGCCAGCGACGACGACATCACGATCGTCATGGGCGTCAACGACAACCTGTACGACGGCTCGCAGACGATCATCAGCAACGCGTCCTGCACCACGAACTGCCTGGCCCCGCTCGCCAAGGTCCTCAACGACGCCTTCGGCATCGAGCGCGGCCTGATGACGACGATCCACGCCTACACCGCGGACCAGAACCTGCAGGACGGGCCGCACAAGGACCTCCGCCGCGCCCGTGCCGCCGCCCTCAACATGGTGCCGACCTCCACCGGTGCCGCGAAGGCGATCGGCCTCGTGCTCCCGGAGCTCAAGGGCAAGCTCGACGGCTACGCCATCCGTGTGCCCGTCCCGACCGGCTCGGCGACCGACCTCACCGTCCAGGTCTCGCGCGAGGCCTCGGCCGACGAGATCGACGCCGCCTACCGGGAGGCCGCCGCCGGTCCGCTGGGCAAGTACCTCACCTACACCGACGCCCCGATCGTCTCCTCCGACATCGTCACCGACCCGTCGTCCTGCATCTACGACGCGAAGCTGACCAAGGTCTTCGGCCCGATGGTCAAGGTCCTCGGCTGGTACGACAACGAGTGGGGCTACTCGAACCGCCTCGTCGACTGCGTCTCGATGGTCGGCAAGTCGCTCTGATGCGCTCCGTCGACGACCTCATCTCCGAGGGCGTCTCCGGCCGGCGCGTCCTGCTGCGCACCGACCTGAACGTCCCCCTGGACAAGGGCACCGGCGGGATCACCGACGACGGGCGGATCCGGGCCAGCCTGCCGACGCTGCAGGCCCTCCGCGACGCCGGCGCACGGGTGGTCGTCGCCGCGCACCTCGGCCGGCCCAAGGGCGCGCCCGACCCGCAGTTCTCGCTGGCCCCGGTCGCGGCGCGCCTGGGCGAGCTGCTCGGCACGGACGTGCCGCTCGCCGCCGACGTCGCGGGCGACGACGCCCGCGCCAAGGCCGAGGCACTCGGCGACGGCGACGTCCTCCTGCTGGAGAACGTCCGCTTCGAGGCCGCCGAGACGGCCAAGGACGACGCCGCGCGGGGCGAGCTGGCCGACCGGCTGGCCGCCCTCGCCGACGTGTTCGTGGACGACGCGTTCGGCGCCGTGCACCGCAAGCACGCGTCGGTGTTCGACGTGGCCGAGCGGCTGCCGCACTACGCCGGCCGGCTGGTGGCCCGCGAGCTCGAGGTGCTCACCCGCCTGACCACCGACCCGGACCGGCCCTACGTGGTCGTCCTCGGCGGTTCCAAGGTCAGCGACAAGCTGGCGGTCATCGAGGCACTGCTGCCGAAGGTCGACCGGCTGCTGGTCGGCGGCGGCATGTGCTTCACGTTCCTCGCCGCACAGGGGCACGGGGTCGGGAAGTCGCTGCTGGAGGCCGACCAGGTCGACACCTGCCGCCGGCTGCTGGCCGAGGCCGGCGACCGCATCGTGCTGCCGGTCGACGTCGTCTGCGCGCCGGAGTTCAGCGCCGACGTGGAGACCACGATCGTGCCGGTCGAGCAGATCCCGGACGGCCAGATGGGCCTCGACGTCGGGCCCCGCACCGTCGAGCTGTTCGGCACCGAGCTCGGGAACGCCCGCACGGTCTTCTGGAACGGGCCGATGGGCGTCTTCGAGCTCGCCCCCTTCCAGGAGGGCACCCGCGGCGTCGCCGCCGCGGTCGCCGCCGTCGACGGGCTCTCCGTGGTGGGCGGTGGGGACTCCGCCGCCGCGGTCCGGCAGCTGGGGCTCGACGAGGCCAGCTACGGGCACATCAGCACCGGCGGCGGCGCGTCGCTGGAGTACCTCGAGGGCCGGGAACTCCCGGGCCTCGCCGTGCTGGCCGGCTGAGAGGTTGAGGTTCATGGCTCGCAAGGACCGCGCCGAGCCGCGGCGGGGCGCCTTCCAGGGCGGGGACCGGCGCACGCTGATCGCCGGCAACTGGAAGATGAACATGACGCACCTGGAGGCCATCGGCCTGGTGCAGAAGCTTGCCTTCACCATCCCGGAGACGGTGCTCGACACCGCGGACGTCGTCGTCCTCCCGCCGTTCACGGCGCTGCGGAGCGTCCAGACGCTGGTGACCGGTGACAAGCTCTCCGTCGGCTACGGCGCGCAGGACCTGTCCGCGCAGGACTCCGGTGCCTACACCGGTGACGTGAGCGGCGCGATGCTCGCCGCCCTGGCCTGCCAGTACGTCACCGTCGGCCACTCCGAGCGGCGCGCGATCCACGGCGAGGACGACGCGTTGGTGGCGGCGAAGGCCCAGGCGGCGCTGCGGCACGGGATCACGCCGATCGTGTGCGTGGGGGAGGGGCTTGACGTCCGCCAGGCCGGCGAGCACGTGTCCTACTGCACCACCCAGCTCGACGCGTCGCTGGAGGGACTGACCACCGAGCAGATGGTGTCGGTGGTGATCGCCTACGAGCCCGTCTGGGCGATCGGCACCGGCGAGGTGGCCACCCCGGAGGACGCGCAAGAGGTGTGCGGTGCACTGCGGGCGCGGCTCGCCGAGCGTCACGGTCCGGAGTCGGCCGCTTCCGTACGTATCCTTTACGGCGGGTCGGTGAAGGCCTCGAGCACGGCCGGCATCCTGGCCGGGCCGGACGTCGACGGCGCGCTCGTCGGTGGTGCCAGCCTGGACGCCGACGAGTTCGCAGAGATCTGTCGGATCGCCGCCGACGGCAGCTGACCGCCGCTGACCGTCGCCGGCCGCACAACCGGGGGCGGAACAGCAGGCTGTGGAGAACACGCTCGAACGGCTGAACCGGCGTCTTCCCGCCTGGGCGCGGGACCGGCCGCGCCGGCGGATGCTCGCCGCCGCGGCGGTCGTGGTCCTGGTGGTGGTCATCGCCGTCAGCTGCGCCGGCGGTTCCGGCGGCCGGGCGGACGTCCCCGTCGTCGAGGGGGAGCCCGGCGCCGCGGTCAGCGGGATCCGGGCGCCGTCCTCGGAATCCGGGGGCACCCTGCGAGTGGTCTCCGCCGACATCGACAGCCTCGACCCGCAGCGCTCCTACCTGCCGGGCGTCTGGAACCTGATGCGGCTCTACACCCGCACGCTGGTCACCTACAGCACCGAGCCGGGGAAGACCGACCAGCTGGTGCCGGACCTGGCGACCGACCTCGGGACGCCCTCCGACGACGGCCTCAGCTGGACGTTCACCCTCCGCGAGGGCGTCCGCTTCGAGAACGGCCGGCCGATCACGGCGCAGGACGTCAAGTACGGCATCCAGCGCTCCTTCGCCTCCGACGTCGTCGTCGGCGGGCCCACCTACGTCGTCGACCTGCTGGACGACCCGGCCAATCCCTACCCCGGGCCGTACTCCACCGAGGAGGACGACCCGGACCTCACCGCGATCGAGACCCCCGACGAGCGCACGATCGTCTTCCGGCTGCGGGCTCCGCAGTCGGACCTCCGGTACGTCCTGGCACTGCCGTCCAGCAGCCCGGTGCCGCCGGAGGCCGACACGCGCGGGGACTACGGCGCCGACCCCGTCGCCTCCGGTCCGTACGCGATCACCTCGGTGGATCCCGTCACGGGGATCCTGCTGGACCGCAACCCCGAGTGGGACCCGGCTACCGACGACGTCCGCACCGCGCTGCCCGACCAGGTCGTCGTCCGGACCGGGCTGAGCGGCGTGGAGCGCGACCAGGCCCTGCTGGCCGGCTCCGCCGACGTCGACATGTCCGGCACCGGCGTGCAGGCCCCGACGACGGCCCGGCTCGCCGTCGACGAGGACCATCCCGTCCGGGACCGGGTGGACGACGTCACCACCGGAGCGCTCCGCCTGCTCGCGCTGCCGACCGTGGTGGCGCCGATGGACAACGCGGACTGCCGGGCGGCCGTCGCCGCGGCGATCGACAGGCGTGCGGTGCAGGAGGTCCTCGGCGGCCCGGAGGACGTCGTGCGCCGCTCCCAGCTCTGGCCGCGCGGCCTCGACGGCGGCCCGGACGAGACCGACCCGGAGCCCGACCGCGACGGCGCGCGGGCCTCGCTGGAGGCGTGCGGGCAGCCCGACGGCTTCTCGACCGTGCTGGCGGTCGCCGACACGCCGAGCAGCGTCCAGGTCGCTGACGAGATCGCCGCCCAGCTCGGGGAGATCGGCGTCGAGGTGGAGGTCCGTCCGCTGGGGGCGACCACCTTCTACGCCACGGACGTCGGCAACCCGGACAACGTCGCCGCCAACGGCTACGGGATGGTGCTGGCCACCTGGACGGCGGACTTCCCGACCCCCGGCTCCTTCCTCGCCCCGCTGGTCGACAGCCGCAGCGTCCGGCAGGTGGGCAACACGAACTACGCCCGGCTGGCCGATCCGGCGGTGGACGCGCTGGTCGACCAGGCGCGCGCCTCCGGGGACGTCGGAGTCTGGCGGGAGATCGCCACGACGGTGGGGGCGTCGTCGGTCTACGTGCCGCTGGCCGAGAACCGCGCGCAGCTGGTCGCAGGGCAGCGCCTGCACAACGGCGTGGTGATGCAGCCCTTCAGCGGCTACGACCTCGCCACCGCCGGCGTGCGGTGAGCGTCGGTTAGTCTCGATGGAGAGAACCGGTGCCCGTCGCCGGTCTGCGAGCCTGGAGAAGTCATGGTCGAGCTGGTCCTCAACGTGCTGCTGGTGATCACCAGCACGCTCCTCGTGGTGCTGATCCTCCTGCACCGCGGCAAGGGCGGCGGTCTGTCCTCGATGTTCGGCGGCGCCACCTCGTCCTCGCTGAGCGGCTCCGCCGTGGTCGAGAAGAACCTGAACCGCCTCACGGTGTTCACCGCGGCCATCTGGACCGTCTGCATCATCGGCCTGGGCATCCTGCTGAAGGTCTGAAGCACTCGGGATGCGGGCGCGAAACCCCGCGAAATCGTGACCGAATATCGCCTGCCCAGGCCCTAGACTGCCCGCGCGGCGGTCGTCAGCCGCACATCCCGTACCCGATGCAGGGGGCGCTCGTGGCTGGTGGCAACGCGATCCGGGGCACCCGGGTCGGCGCAGGACCGATGGGTGAGGCCGAGCGCGGAGAGGCCGCTCCGCGGAACCGGATCCCGTTCTGGTGCGCCAACCGGCACGAGACCCGTGTCGCCTTCGCCAGCGACGCCGACGTCCCCGAACTGTGGGACTGCCCCCGCTGCGGCCTGCCGGCCGGGCAGGACGAGCAGAACCCGCCGCCGGCGCCGCGGACCGAGCCCTACAAGACCCACCTCGCCTACGTGCGGGAGCGGCGCAGCGACGCCGACGGGGACGCCCTCCTGGAGGAGGCGCTCACCCGGCTGCACCGCCGCCGCGGCGCCTGACCCGTCAGCTGCCCGACCGGGGGGCCGGAATCGCCCGCCGCGAGGTCCAGCGCGCGTTCTCGACGTCCCAGTACTCCGAGCGCGGACGGGCGCTGCGCGACCAGAGCCACGGCTCGACCCAGGCAGCGTCGCCGGTCGCGGACCGCGGGGAGGGGACGACGTCGGTGCGGGTGTCCTGGACGGTCATGGCGCGCTCCTGAGTGCGTCGGCTGTGCGGCAGCATGCCGCGTGCTGACAGGTTGAGCGCCGGCCGGGCCGGGCGGATACAGCGGGCGGGCACGCCGGCGCGGCTGGTCGTCACGCCCCGTGGCAGGGGAGCACGACCTCCGCGAGGTGGTCGGTGGCGAGAAACGCCCGGCGCAGGCCCTCGCTGAGCCCGTCGAACGGCGAGGTCTGCGACCGGTGCTCGGCGATGGCCGCTTCCCGCCGGGCGAGCACGTCGGTGGTGTCGATGACGTGGGTGATCTCGTCGTCCCTGCGGCCGAGCCTCGCCGGGTCGAGGGTGTGGTAGGCCGCGTCCGGCCGCACCGATCTCATCTCGTCCAGCCACCGGCGCAGCAGGCTGTTGGGGAGGCAGGACTCGTAGAGCGCAGGCCCTACGGGCGTGGCCGCGAGCGCGGCGAGCACAGCGCCCCGCACCTGCAGGTGGTCGCGGTGACCGTCGCTGCCGTCGAGGACGACGACGACCGCGGGGTCGATCTCCCCGACCAGGCGGGCGAGGACCTCGGCGACCTCGGCGACCGGGGCGGCGCACAGCGATCCGGGTGCCTGCCCGCCGTCGAACCCGGAGTCCCGGTAGCCCAGGAGCTCCACGCGTGCGACACCGAGAATCGCGGCGGCGCGGCGCAGTTCCGCCTCCCGGACCGTCCCGAGGTCGGCGTCGGCCGGGAAGTCCGGCTCGACCTCGCCCGCCTCGCCTCGCGTCGCGCAGGCCACGGTCACCTCGGCGCCGTGCCCGGCGGCCCGGGCGATGGTCGACCGCAGCCGAACGTCTCGTCGTCCGGGTGGGCGACGGCGACCAGCCACCGGTCGCCGGGACGCACGTCCCGGAGCCGGTCGCGGGCCGCAGGGTTCACCGCTCGCCCGCCGCCGCCCGGTCCAGCAGCCAGCGCGTCGCCCGGCGGCCGTGCACGCCGGCCGCCGGGAC
>NZ_SPQM01000288.1 GCF_004570345.1 Blastococcus sp. CT_GayMR20
CCGTCCGGCAGACGGGTGATCGGCCGAGCGACAGACGTCCGCAACGCCGGTGCCGCCCTACGCTCCCGCCATGTCCGGACTGTGGAGCAGGTGGCGGGGCCTGCCGGTGTGGGCGCGCGACGGACTCCTGGCCCTGGTGCTGACGCTCGCCGCGCAGGTCGAGCTCGTGGTCCTCGCCCCCGACGTCCTCGACCAGCTGCCGCTGCAGATCGTGGCGTTCGCGGTCATGACCGGCAGCCTCGCCGTCCGGCGGCTCCGGCCGCTTCCCGCCGCCGTCGTGGTGGCGGTCGGCCTCGCGTTCCAGACCGTGCTCGGCGACGCACCGGTGCTGTCGGGCTTCGTCGCCCTCTTGATCGTCACCTACTCCGTCGCCCAGTACGCCGACCGGCGCGGCGATGCCTTCCTCGGGCTCCTCGTCATCGTCGCGGCGATCGAGGTCTATCCGTTCGTCACCGACGGCGTCAGCGTCGTCGACGAGATCGCGAACGCGGCGATCCCGGCGGTCGTCTGGGTCTTCGCGCGGCTGGCGCGGGAGCGGCTCGACCGGGCCGTCGCCGCGGAGCGCGACGCCACGGCCGCACGGGCGCAGGTGCGGGACGAGGAGCTGGCGCGCGCCACCGCGCTGGCCGCCGAGCGACGGCGGATCGCCCGCGAGATGCACGACGTCGTCGGCCACGGCGTGACGCTCATGCTGCTGCACGCCGATGCCGCCCAGGCCGGCCTCGGCGGCCGGGAGCCGGCGACGGGGCGCGCCCTGGACGTCGTCCTCGACGCGGGCCGGACGGCGCTGGCGGACCTGCAGCGGCTGCTCCGCGTCCTCCGCGACGACTCGGGCGACACCACTGACCATCCGGGCACGCTCGCCGCCGTCGAGGGCCTGGCCGAGGCGGCCGCCGTCAGCGGGCGGGACGTGGCGGTGGCCGTGGATGGCCGGGTCCGACCGCTGCCGGCCGCGGTCGAGGCGACCGGCTACCGCATCGCACAGGAGTCGGTGACGAACGCGCTCAAGCACGCGCCCGGCGCCCGGGTCCGCGTGCGGGTGCACTACGCCGAGCACTCGCTGGAGGTCGAGGTCACCGACGACGGCCCAGGCGCGGCGGCCGACCCGGAACGCGCCGGCTTCGGGTTGGCGGGGATCCGGGAACGGGTCGCCCTGTTCGACGGCCGGGTGGTGGCCGGGCCACGGGACGACGGCCCGGGCTGGCGCACACTCGCCGTCCTGCCGGTCCCCGCCCCGGAGCCGGCCCGGACATGACGGTGCGCATCCTGCTGGCCGACGACGAGGCGCTCGTCCGCGCCGGGCTGCGGATGATCCTGGAGGCCGAGCCGGATCTCGAGGTCGTCGGGGAGGCGGCCGACGGCGTCGACGCGCTGACCATGTGCCGCGAGCTGCGGCCCGACGTCGCGCTGGTCGACATCCGCATGCCCCGGCTCGACGGCATCCAGGCCGCGCGCCGGATCAGCGCCGACCCGGCGATCCGGACGGCGGTCGTCATGCTCACCACGTTCGACGCCGACGAGCACGTCGTCGAGGCGCTGCGCGCCGGCGCCACCGGGTTCCTGCTCAAGTCGATGCCCCGTGAGCAGCTCGTCGCCGCCGTCCGCACCGCCGTGACCGGCGACGCGCTGCTCGCGCCGTCGCTGCTGCGCCGACTGCTGGACGACTTCGTGTCCCGCTCCCGGACGGCCGCGCCGGCGCAGGGCGTCGAGCAGCTGACCGCACGCGAGGAGGAGGTGCTCCGGCTCGTCGCGCGCGGCCTCTCCAACGCCGAGATCGCCGGCCGGCTGGTCCTGGGGGAGGGCACGGTGAAGACCCACGTCGCGC
>NZ_SPQM01000289.1 GCF_004570345.1 Blastococcus sp. CT_GayMR20
GCGCGATGAACATCGTCGTTCTTGTCAAGCAGGTCCCGGACTCCGGTACCGAGCGCAAGCTGGACCCGGCGGACAACACCGTCGCCCGTGCCGGCGCCGACAACGTCATCAACGAGATGGACGAGTACGCCATCGAGGAGGCGCTGCTGGTCCGTGACCGTGAGGGCGGCGAGGTCACGGTGTTGACCGTGGGCCCGGATCAGGCCACGGATGCGATCCGCAAGGCGCTGTCGATGGGCGCGGACAAGGCCGTGCACGTCTCGGATGAGGCGATCCACGGGTCGTGTGCGGTGCAGACGTCGGCGGTGATCGCCGCGGCCCTGCAGCAGCTGGAGTACGACCTGGTGATCTGCGGGGCGGAGGCGACCGACGCCCAGCTGTCGGTGATGCCGGCCCTGGTCGCCGAGCGGCTGGGGATCCCGCAGCTGTCCGGGGCCCGGAAGCTCACGATCGAGGGCGGGGTGGCCAAGATCGAGCGGCAGACCGACGGCGGCTACTGGGCGGTCGAGGCGCCGCTGCCGGCGATCGTGTCCACCTGGGACACCATCAACGAGCCGCGTTACCCCTCCTTCAAGGGGATCATGGCGGCGAAGAAGAAGCCGGTGGAGACCAAGACCCTGGCCGACCTCGGTGTGGATGCCTCCAGCGTGGGGCTGGCGAACGCGACCAGCAAGGTGCTGGACTTCGCCGGCCGCCCGCCGAAGGGCGAGGGCGTGAAGGTGCCCGACGAGGGTGACGGCGCGCAGCAGCTGGTCGACTACCTCGCCAGCCAGAAGATCGTCTGAGCTGCGGCTCGGATTACAAGCCCGGATCGAAGAGGAGACGAAGAAGTCATGGCAGAGGTCCTGGTCCTGGCCGAGCTGAACCCGGCCGGCGGCTCCGACAACCCGACAGTCCGCAAGACGACCCTGGAGGCGCTGACCGCGGCCCGGGCGCTGGGTGAGCCGTCGGCGGTCGTCCTCGGCGCCCCGGGTACCGCGGCGAGCGTGCGTGCGCAGCTGGCCGAGTACGGGGCGGCGAAGGTCTACGTCGCGGAGTCCGACGACATCGAGCAGTTCCTGGTCGCCCCGAAGGCGGAGGTGCTGGCGCAGCTCGTGGCCGAGAAGGCCCCGGCCGCCGTCGTCATCCCGTCCTCCCCGGAGGGCAAGGAGATCGCCGGCCGGCTGGCGATCAAGACCGGCTCCGGGTTCCTGACCGACGTCACCGAGATCGCCGCCGACGGCACCGCCACGCAGGTGGCGTTCGCCGGGCAGACGATCGTGCACTCCCAGGTGACGGTCGGGACCCCGATCTACACGCTGCGCGGCAACTCCGTCACCCCCGAGCCCGCTCCGGCCGCGGCCGCGGAGGAGCCGGTGACGGTGTCGGTGTCCGAGGCCGCGAAGCAGTCCAGGGTCGTCGACCGGGTGGTGGAGCAGAAGAGCAGCCGCCCCGAGCTGACCGAGGCCTCGATCGTCGTGTCCGGCGGCCGCGGCGTGGCGAGCGCGGAGAACTTCTCCATCATCGAGGCCCTCGCCGACTCCCTCGGTGCGGCGGTGGGTGCCTCGCGGGCGGCGGTGGACTCCGGCTTCTACCCGCACACCTTCCAGGTCGGGCAGACCGGCAAGACGGTGTCCCCGCAGCTCTACATCGCCGTGGGCATCTCCGGTGCCATCCAGCACCGCGCCGGCATGCAGACGTCGAAGACCATCGTGGCGATCAACAAGGACCCCGAGGCGCCGATCTTCGAGCTGGCCGACTTCGGGATCATCGGCGACCTCAACACCGTCGTCCCCGCCGCCACCGAGCAGATCACCGCCCGCAAGTAG
>NZ_SPQM01000290.1 GCF_004570345.1 Blastococcus sp. CT_GayMR20
CGGCACCTCGTGGTTGGCCCACTGCACGGTCGCGACCCGCTCGGGCCGGGACTCGATGGTGGTCGTGCCGAGGGCGTGCTCGATGGTGATGGGCTGGAACTCGCCGGAGCTCGCCTCCTCCTCGGCGGCGGAGGACGAGGTGCAGGCAGCCAGTCCGCCCGCCAGGAGTGCGGCGGCGGAGAGGGCGACCAGTCGTGACGTGCGGCGCATGTTGTCCTTCTCATCGTGGCCGCGCTGTGGAGCGCAGCCGGGTCCAGTGGTCGCCAGGGGACCCACGCCCGCGGAGCGCACCGCCGACGGCGGGCACCCGCCGGGCGAGTCGCCGAGACACGAGCCGGTTGGAGTGGGCGTTAAGTGAGGCTCGCCTAACTTAGGCTGCCCTATGCCCGCAGGGCAAATACGAAGTGATCGCGTCCTGTCGGTACCGCGATGCATGATCACCCGGGCCGGCCGTGCAGGCCGCATCCCCACGTGATGGACAGGAGGTCGAGGTGGCCGGGACGACGGTGACCGGAACGACGGTGGACGAGTTGCTGGCCGAGCTGGCCGCGCTCGAGGACCCGAAGGCCCGCGCCGTGAACGAGCGACACGGGGACGACCATGGCGTGAACCTCGGCCGGCTGCGCGCGATCGCCAAGCGGCTGAAGACGCAACAGGACCTCGCGCGCCAACTCTGGGAGACGGGGAACACCCCGGCGAGACTGCTGGCGCTCCTGATCTGCCGTCCCAAGGCGTTCGAGCGCGACGAGCTGGACGCCATGCTGCGCGAGGCACGCACGCCCAAGGTGCACGACTGGCTCGTGAACTACGTGGTGAAGAAGAGCGCGCACGCGCACACGCTGCGCGTGGCCTGGTTCGCCGATCCGGATCCCGTGGTCGCGAGCGCCGGCTGGGCGCTGACCACCGAACGCGTGGCCAAGAGGCCCGAGGGGCTCGACCTCGCGGAACTCCTGGACGCCATCGAGGCGGAGATGAGGGACGCCCCGGAGCGCCTGCAGTGGGCGATGAACAACTGCCTCGCCCAGATCGGGATCGAGCACCCCGAGTACCGCGCCCGCGCCCTCGCCGTCGGTGAGCGCCTGGAGGTGCTGAAGGACTACCCGACTCCCCCGGGCTGCACGTCACCCTTCGCGCCCATCTGGATCACGGAGATGGTGCGCCGGCAGAACCCCACGTAGGGATGCCCGACGAGGTCACGCGCGACCCCGGCGCCGGGCGGCGAACGCCGCACAGGTCCCGCAGATGCAGACGCCGGGGGTCGACGCGAGCTCGGTGACGTGTCGTCGGCGGTACACACCGCCACAGCAACCGCAGCGGCGCAGTCCGGGGACGACGGCGAACGGCGCAGGGAGTGCCATCCGGGTGCTCACGACGCGCGCCTCCCCCGGAGGGTCCGTCCGACGGCCCAGACGGCGCAGGTCCGGCAGATGTACACGCCCGGCGTGGCGCCGAGCTCGTGGGCTGCTCGCGCCGGTCGTTCGCGCTCGCAGCACCCGCAGGTGACCGTCTCGCCGGTGGTCGAGCGCCGAAGGAACTGCATGGGCAGGATCCTGCTCCTCGAGCAGCGCAGTCGGGAGATGCGCGGCATCGGCCGCCCCGCATTCCCCGGCGGGGCGACGGACGAGTCGGCCTGTACGCCGGGTTCTGTCCACGGGTGCCTCGCGGCCTCCCGATGGGCGGTCATCCATCTAGGCCTGCCGTTGCCGGCAGGCTCCAGCGGTCTACCCGCAGGCATCGGGCGGGCCGCCCTCGAACGCCTGCGCGGGACGGCGGCGAACCGCCGTCCTT
>NZ_SPQM01000291.1 GCF_004570345.1 Blastococcus sp. CT_GayMR20
CCGGGGCGCGGACGCGTCGGGACGGACCTACGGTTCCGGCGTGAGCACCACATCCGAGCGCGGCTCGGCAACCGCTGCCCGCGCGGCGGCGGGCTGGGTCGCCCCCCTCTGCTGGGTCGCCGTCCTGCTGGACGGCTTCGACCTCGTCGTCGTCGGCACCGTCGTGCCGACGCTCCAGTCACCGGAGGAGTGGGCCCTCTCCGGCGCCGGGACGACGTTCGTCATCACCATCGGCCTGGTCGGCATGATGATCGGGGCGCTGACCATCGGCACGCTCACCGACGTCATCGGCCGACGCAAGGCGCTGATCGGCGCGGTGACCGCGTTCTCGCTGTTCACCCTCGCCTGCGCGTTCGCGCCGAACGAGGGCGTCTTCGGCGTCCTCCGCTTCCTGGCCGGTCTCGGCCTGGGCGGCTGCCTGCCGACGGCGATCGCGATGGTCAACGAGTTCACGCGCAGCGGGCGCAGCGGCCGCGCCACCACGACGATCATGACCGGCTACCACGTCGGAGCCGTCACCACCGCCGCCCTGGCCATCGTGGTGATCCCGAACCTCGGCTGGCGCGCGATGTTCGTCATCGGCGCGCTGCCGGCCCTGGTGCTCGTGCCGCTGATGCTCAAGCAGCTGCCGGAGTCCGCGTCCTGGCTCGTCGCCCACGGCCGCCGGGCGGAGGCCGAGGAGGTCGCCCGCCGCAACGGGCTGGAGCTGGAGGACCCGGTCGCCCCCATCGCGGCGCATGCGGGGGAGACCGCCGGGGCGACGCTGAAGACGTTGTTCACCTCCGCCTACGTCCGCAACACCGTGGTCATCGGCGTCACGTCGTTCATGGGGCTGCTGCTCGTCTACGGCCTCAACAACTGGCTGCCGACGATCATGCGCGAGGCCGACTACGAGCTGGGGGCGGCGCTGGCGTTCCTGCTCGTCCTCAACGTCGGCGCCATCGTCGGACTGCTGGTCGCCGGCGGGGTGGCCGACCGGATCGGTGCCCGCGCCGCCGGCATCGCCTGGTTCGCGGGTGCGGCGCTGTTCCTGGCGCTGCTGTCGATCCGGCTGCCCATCGGGGGCATCTACGTCATGGTCTTCCTGACCGGCTGCTTCGTGTTCAGCGCGCAGGTGCTCGTGTACGCCTTCGTCAGCGCCAACCACCCGGCACAGGTGCGCGCGACCGCGCTCGGCTGGTCGGCAGGAGCCGGGCGGATCGGCGCGATCGTCGGGCCGGTCATCACCGGCGCGCTGTTCGCGACGGGCAACGCCTTCCCCGGTGGCTTCTACCTGTTCGCCGTGGTCGGCGCCCTCGGCGCGATCGCGTTCAGCCTCGCCGTGACGGTGCGGGGCGCGATCCGTCGCTGATTCCCGCCGGGATGCGCACGGTGGCGGTCAACCGCACGGCGAGAACCGCCCCCATGCGCATGTCGGCGTCATGGCGCGGAGCGTCCTTCAGTCCCTCGGGCGCTTGCGGTCCTGGTCGGCCAGGAAGCGCTCGAACTCCGCCCCGATCTCCTCGGCGCTGGGCACCTCGCCGGTGTCGCTGAGCAGGTCCGTGCCCTCCCGTGCGGCGGTGAACGCGTCGTACTGCTGCTCGAGCGCGGCGACCACGGCGAGGTTCTCGCTGGACCGGGCGATCTGCTCGTCGACCTCGGTGCGGTGGACCTCGGCCGCCTCGCGCAGCGAGTCGGTGGGCAGGTGCAGGCCGGTCAGCCGCTCG
>NZ_SPQM01000292.1 GCF_004570345.1 Blastococcus sp. CT_GayMR20
GAAGCTGATCACCGGCCCCGTCGCGGACACCCCGAGGAGGTCGCCGAACCAGCCCCGCTGGAAGACGGCGACCACGGCGCCGAACGAGGCGCCGACCGACAGCAGGAACCCGACGGCGGCCTTGATCGGCACCAGGATCGAGCGGAACACCAGCAGCAGCAGCACGAGCGCGAGGCCCACGACGACGATCGCGAACGGCAGCAGGGCGTCGCCGAGCCGGTCGGAGACGTCGATCGCGACCGCGGTCTGCCCGGTCACTGCGAGGTCGGCACCGGTCTCCTCCTCGAGGTCGGGCGCCAGGGCACGGAGGTCGGCCACCAGCTCGTTCGTCGCCTCCTCCTGCGGACCGCTCTCGGGGATCACCGTGACGATCGCGGTGCTGCCGTCGGGGAGCAGCGTCGGCTGGGCGAAGGCGACGTCGTCGAGGCCGCCCTCGAACTCACCCGGGGTGCCGGTGGGAGTGCCGCCGACGGCGACCGCGATGGTGCCGACCGACTGCTCCGCCGTCCCCGGGTCGAGTCCCTCCACGAGCACGACCAGCGGGCCGTTGAGGCCTGGTCCGAAGTTCTCGCTGATCAGGTCGTACGCCCGTCGCTCCGGGCTGTCGGGGGCCGCGGTGGAGTTGTCCGGCAGGGCGAGCTGCAGCTGTGGCGCCGGAAGGGCCAGGACGACGAGGCCCGCCAGGACGGCGACCACGGTGAGCAGGGGCCTGCGCGTGACCAGCCGGGTCCAGCGGGCGCCCATCGAACCGCCCGTCCCGGTGGACTCCTGGGCGTCGGCCAGCTCGCGGCGCGCGGCCCGGGAGCCGGGCTTCGGTGCCAGGCGGCTCCCGGCGAAGCCCAGCAGCGCCGGCAGCAGGGTCAGGGCGACGAGGACGGCGACGAGCACGGTGCCCGCAGCGCCGACGCCCATCACCGTCAGGAACGGGATCCCGACGACGGCCAGCCCCGACAGTGCGATGACGACCGTGAGGCCGGCGAAGACCACGGCGGAGCCTGCGGTGCCGGTCGCCCGTGCCGCGGACTCCTCGGGATCCATGCCGGCCGCGAGCTGGGTGCGGTGCCGGGACAGGATGAACAGCGTGTAGTCGATGCCGACCGCCAGGCCGATCATCAGCGCGAGGGTCGGCGCGCTCGAGCTCAGGGTGATCACGTTCGACGTCAGCAGCAGGGCCCCCATGCCGACCCCGATGCCGACGACCGCCGTCAGCAGGTTCATGCCCGCGGCCAGCAGCGAGCCGAAGGTCAGCACCAGGACCAGGACCGCGACGGCGACGCCGATGAACTCCGTCGCGCCGATGGTGACTCCGGTGGTTCCGAAGGCGTTGCCGCCGACGGCGACCTGCAGGCCGGCCTCCTCGGCGGCAGCGGTGCTCGCCTGCAGCGCGTCGAGGCTGGTCGCCTCGAGCCCCTCGCGCGGCACGGCGTACTGCACCGTGGCGAGCGCGGCCCGGCCGTCCGGGCTGACCGCCTGGCTGTCGAACGGACTGACGACGGCGGCGACCTGCGGCGCGCGCTCCGCCTCGGCGACGACCTGCTCGACCACCCCGGCGACCGCGGGGTCGAGGACCGTCTGCCCGTCGGGGGCGACGAACACGATCTGCGCGCCCACGCCGGCCGCACCTGGCGAGGCCGCGTCGAGCTGGTCG
>NZ_SPQM01000293.1 GCF_004570345.1 Blastococcus sp. CT_GayMR20
GCCAGGTCGTCGTAGCCGCCGACGAGGCCGGAGACCGCCCCGACGACCGCGGCCGCCGTGCGGGTGCCGGCCGGCGCGCCGAGGACGGCGGTTGCCGTGGCCGAGGCGGCCAGGGCCGGGCCGCCGAGCAGGGTGACCGGCCGCCCGGCGAAGTTCATCCGCCGCCAGGGGACACCGGCGCGGCGGGCGTCCAGTGCGGCGGCACCGGCCAGCGCGGCACGGGCCAGCGCCGCGCCGGAGAGGGTCAGCGCCGCTCGCCGTGGTCCGTCCACGGGGCTCACGGGGCCGTAGCGGGGACCGGCGGGACCGGCTGGGTGTCCTCCCCGGCACCGTACTGGCCGGAGACGCCGTCGCCCTCGTTCGCGAGGGCGAGCACCGCGCTGATCTGGCCGGCCGAGGTGGCGACGTTGTCGACGGTGGAGATCGTCGCCGACAGCGCCGGGTCGGCCCGGATGACACCGACGAGGCCGTTCTCCGCCTCGGCGCCGAAGTCACCGGCCACGACCGCGCCGGACCCGACGGCGTCGAGGGCGGCGACCAGCTCGCCGACGGTCGTGCTGCGCTCGGCGGCGTCGTCCCCGGAGAAGGCGCCGGCGGTCAGGACGAGTGCCTGGTCCGCCGGGGCCACCGCGGTGTCCTGCGCGACGAGGTCGAGCGCCTCGAGCCCGCCGAGCACGGTGGAGAGGGCGGCGGCGTCGGGAACGGGCCCCGCCGGCGGGACCATCAGGACCTGGGCGAGCAGGGAGCCGACCAGCTGCCCGGAGTCGTCGGTCGGCGGCAGCTGGATGCCCGCGGGTGTGCCGGCACCGGTGACGAAGTTCTGGATGCTCGTCGCCGTGCTGGGGTCGCTGTACTCCGGCTGCAGCCGCAGCGTGCCGCTGACCGTGCCCCCGGCGTCGGTGATGAGCGTGCTGACGTCCTCGATCGTCTCGGGGGCGACGTCCTCGTTGGTGACGACCAGGAGGACGCTGCTGGCGGTCAGCGCACCGTCCACCAGCACGGGGGCGACGGCGTCGCCGAAGGAGTCCGCGGTGTCCAGCTGCGCCTGCAGCTGCTGCGTGCGGTCCTCCAGGGCGCGCTTGTCCTGCTCGAGGTCGGTCACCTGGCCCTCGATGTCGGCCTGGATCGGTTCGTTCAGCGCGGTGGTGCCGATGATGATCCCGAGCGCGACGGCCAGGAAGACGGCGATCAGCGAGACCAGGTGGTAACGGAAGTCGATCACGAGAAGAGGTTCTCCAACCAGAACATGAAGCTGTTCCATTGGTCGAGCAGCAGGTCCAGGTAGACCCGCCCGACCGCGGACACCGCGATCGTCGAGCCGATGGCCAGGAACGCGGCGAGGACGAGGATGGCGAGCGCCGTGGTGGAGATCCGGCTGCGGTAGAGGCGGCTCACACCCTTGGCGTCGACGAGCTTGCCGCCCAGGCGCAGGCGGGTGAGGAAGGTCGAGGCCATGCCACCTCGGCCCTTGTCCAGGAACTCGACGAGGGTGGCGTGCGTGCCGACGGCGACGATCAGCGTGGCGCCCTTCTCGTCGGCGAGCAGCATCGCGATGTCCTCGCTGGTGGCCGACGCGGGGAAGGTGATCGCCTCGACACCGAGGTCCTGCACGCGGGCCAGGCCGGGCGCGCGGCCGTCG
>NZ_SPQM01000294.1 GCF_004570345.1 Blastococcus sp. CT_GayMR20
TAGTCCCCGGGGTCGTAGCCGGGGCAGGAGCCCATGGCCACGACCTCGCCGGTGTGGACGTCGAGGACCACGGCGGAGGCCCGGGTCGTGGCACCGTCGAGGCAGGCCTCGCCCAGCCGCTGCTCGGTCACGTACTGCAGGTCCTGGTCGAGGGTGAGGGTCACCGAGTTGCCGTCGGTGGCGGGGGTGGACTCGTCGATCCCGGAGGGGATCGGGTTGCCCCCGCTGCCCACCTCGACGCGCCGCTGGCCAGGGGTGCCGGCGAGCTCGTCCTGGAACGTCTGCTCGATGCCGGCCAGCCCGGCCCCCTCCCGCCCGACGAAGCCGACGACCTGGCCGCCGACGGTCCCGGCCGGGTAGAGCCGGACGGGGTCGTCCTCGTAGGAGAGACCGGAGAGGCCGAGCTCGTCGATGGCGTCGGTGATCTCGGGAGACACCTGGGCGGCGAGCACGACGTAGCGGCTGTCACGGGAGAGCTTCTCCTCCAGTTCCGCCGCCGGGACGTCGAGCAGCGGGGCCAGCGCCTCTGCGGTCCCCTCCTTCTCGCCGACCACGGTGGGGTCGGCGACGACGCGGGACGCCGCGACCGTGTACGCGAAGGGGTTCCCGTCGCGGTCGAGCACGGCCCCGCGCAGCGCGGCGATGGGATAGGTGCGCAGCCGGTCCTGCTCGGCGGCGTTGGCGTAGGCGGCGCCGTCCACGCCCTGGAGGATGGCGAGCTTGCCGACGACGAGCACCAGCAGGGTGATCATGAAGGCCAGGCCGATGCGGTTGCGCAGCAGCCGCTGGTTGACCGACAGGCCGGCCCCGCTCCGGCGGCTGCCCGGCGTGCGCCGGGGGGTGAACGCACCGGGGCCGCTGCGGGCCGCCGCCGGGCGCTGCGCCGGTGGCCGCTGGGCGGGCTGACGCGGCGGTACGGGGCGACCGGTGGTGCGGGGGCCGCCGCCTCCTGGTCCGCGGACCGTGTCGGGCACAGGTCAGCCCTCGTCCTCGTCGTCGGTGCCGTCCTCGTCCGCGTTCTCGTCCACGGCGCCCTCGGCCGGCACGGGGGTGCCGCGCAGCACCGTCGTGCCGTCGGGGTCGAGAACCAGGTAGGCGGCCGGGCCGGCCGGGACGAGACCGGCCGCGACCGCGGCCCGGGCGATCTCGGCCGGGGTGCTGCCGGTGACCACCTGCTGCTCGAGGCGCTGCACCTCCTGCGCGCGCTGGGCGTTCTCCGCGCGCAGCTGGCTCGCGTCGAGGGAGTCGACGGCGATGGCGGTGTTGAGGATGAGGAGGCCCAGCGTCGTCCCGACGAGGAGGGCGACGACGAGCAGGACGAAGGGCGCGCGGCGGTTCCGCAGGCCCTGGGCGACCCGGCGGCGGGGACGGACGGTCGGGGTGCCGGGCACCAGCCGCAGCTCGGGCCGCGGGGCGGAGCGGGCGGAGACGCGCGGCGTCGGGCCGGTGGTGGGCCGCAGTGGGGCCGCGGAGCGGGCGGCCCCCGAGGTGCGGGCGGACGCCGTGGCGCGGGCGTCGGGGTCGCGGTCGAGGCCGACCACCCGGAGTCCGGGGTGGGCGTCGAGCATCGCGAGCGTGTGGCCGGCGAGGCCGAGGGTCGCGTCGACGAGGACGGCGCCGTCGGCGGCGCAG
>NZ_SPQM01000295.1 GCF_004570345.1 Blastococcus sp. CT_GayMR20
GCCGGTCGGTCGCCGCCCGGCGCGCGGCCACCCGGTGGGCGAGCTCGCCCCGCAGCTCGGCGACCCCGGTGCCTGCCCGCGCGGAGACGGCGAGCACCGGGGTGGCGGCCAGCCCCTCGCGGTCCAGGAGGGCCCGCAGGTCGGTGAGGCACTCCTTGGCGGAGACCGCGTCGAGCCGGTCGATCTGGTTCAGGACGACGAGCAGCACGCCGGCGTGCCCGGCCAGCGGGGCGAGGTAGCGGTCGTGCACCGCCGCGTCGGCGTACTTCTCCGGATCGAGCACCCACACCAGCACGTCGACGAGGGCGACCAGCCGGTCGACCTCCAGCCGGTGCTCCAGCTTGACGCTGTCGTGGTCGGGCAGGTCGAGCAGGACCAGCCCGTCCAGTGCGGGCTCGGGCTGGTGCCGGTGCCGTCGGGGCACCTCCAGCCAGTCGAGGAGCCGGTCGGCCCCGTCCTCGCCCCACACCGTCGCGTGCGCGACGCCGGTCGTCGGCCGGCGCACCCCGGGCCTGCTGACTTCGGCACCGGACAGCGCGTTGAAGAGGGTGGACTTCCCGCTGCCGGTCGCCCCGGCGAGCGCGACCACGGTGGCATCGCCGAGCGCCGCCCGGGCCCCTGCCTTCGCCAGCAGGGCACGGGCCTGGCCGACCTCCGGCACTTCCAGGCGTCCCTCGGCCAGCTCGACGGCCTCGCGCAGCGCGGCCAGCCGGTCGGCGAGCGGCGCTTCCCGACGACTCATGCCGCTGCCCGGCGGGCCGCCGCCAGCTCGCCGACGACGGCGCGCAGGTCGTCGGCGGCCGTCGGCGCGGGAGCGGCCGCGTCCACCAGGACGTCGAACCGCTCCTGCTCGTACCGCAGCAGCTCGTCCGCCCTCGCCTCCAGGTCCTCCCTGGCCCGGGCGGCGAGCGAGCGGACCGCGGAGTCGCCGAAGACCGCTTCCAGCACGCGCTGCCCGACCACGGTCGTGCCACCGGCGACGGCGATCTCGCCCCCGGTCAGGCCTGCGGTCTGGGCGAAGACCGCGACCATGACCACCGCGCCCGCACCGTTCACGCCCCACGAGAGCAGCCGGGCCTGGGTGCGCTTGTCGGCTCCCTGGTCGCGGACCAGGTCGAGGACGGCGCCCTGCCAGTCCCGCACCTGCGCGGCCGCCGCCTCCGGGAAGTCCGGGGACACCTGCTCGAGGTCCCGCTCCTCCCCCGCCAGCAGGGCCGCGCCGCCGGGCAGCGCGCGCCAGGTCGTGACCGTGCGCTCGGCGGCGCGGTCGGCCTCGGCCCGGAGCAGCCGTTCCACACTGTTCTCCAGGGCTCCCTGAAGGCCGTCGGCGGGCGTGGGCCGCCCCGTCACGGCGCTGACCACCCGGTCGCGCAGCCGGCTGACCCCGCTCTGCAGCGCCCGCATCCACTCGCCCGTGCCCACGAACTCCTGCCAGCGGGCGAGCACCTCACCGCGGAGCAGCGTGCCGCTGCGGACGCCTTCGTCGATGCCCTCGCGGGCGCCGTCGTAGGCCGCGGTCGCGGCCGCGCGGAGACCGTTGGCGGCGGTCAGCTGCGACTCCACCGCGGCGGCGATGCCGG
>NZ_SPQM01000296.1 GCF_004570345.1 Blastococcus sp. CT_GayMR20
GTGGAGTAGAGGCTCGATCGGGCCGCCGCCGGGCTGGTGGTGAAGCCGACCTGGTTGTTGATGACGACGTGCACCGTGCCGCCGGTGCGGTAGCCGCGCAGCTGGGAGAGGTTCAGCGTCTCCGCCACGACGCCCTGGCCGGCGAACGCGGAGTCACCGTGCAGCAGGACGGGAAGCACGGTGAAGCCGCCCTCGCCCTTGTCGATCATGTCCTGCTTGGCTCGCACGATGCCCTCGAGCACGGGGTTGACGGTCTCGAGGTGGCTCGGGTTGCTGGCCAGGGACACGGCGATCTCGGCGTCGGGCTTGAACGGGTTGCGGAACGTCCCGGTGGCCCCGAGGTGGTACTTCACGTCGCCGGAGCCCTGGACGCTGCCCGGGTCCATGTTGCCCTCGAACTCGCCGAAGATCTTGGCGTAGCTCTTGCCCAGGACGTTGGCGAGCACGTTGAGCCGGCCGCGGTGCGCCATGCCGATCGCGACCTCGTCGAGGCCGTGGTCGGTACCGGCGATCAGCACCTCGTCGAGGATGGGGATGACGGACTCGCCGCCCTCGAGGCTGAACCGCTTCTGGCCGACGTACTTGGTCTGCAGGAAGGTCTCGAACGCCTCCGCGGCGTTGAGCCGGCCCAGCACGTGCTTCTGCTTCTCGCGTTCGGGCTGCTCGTGCTTGACCTCGATCCGCTGCTGGAGCCACTCGCGCTCCTCGGGATCGGTGATGTGCATGTACTCCACGCCGACCGTGCGGCAGTAGGAGTTGCGCAGCACGCCGAGGATGTCCCGCAGCGCCATCAGCCGCTCGCCGGCGAAGCCCCCGACGGGGAACTTCCGGTCGAGGTCCCAGAGCGTGAGCCCGTGCTCGAGGATGTCCAGGTCGGGGTGCGTGCGGACCTTGTACTCGAGCGGGTCGGTGTCGGCCATGAGGTGGCCGTTGCGCCGGTAGGCCTCGATGACCTCGATGACGCGGGCTTCCTTGTCGATCTGCCCCTCGCGCGTGATCCGCACGTCCGGCATCCAGCGCACCGGGGTGTACGGGATCCGCAGCGACCGGAAGACGTCGTCGTAGAAGCCGTCCTCGCCGAGCAGCAGGGCGTGCAGCCGGCGGAGGAAGTCGCCGGACTCCGCACCCTGGATGATGCGGTGGTCGTAGGTCGAGGTCAGCGTGATGGTCTTCGACACGGCCATCTCGGTGAGCGCGTCGGGGTTCATCCCCTGGAACTCGGCGGGGTACTCCATCGCGCCGACGCCGATGATCGCGCCCTGACCGGCGGTCAGCCGCGGCACCGAGTGGTTGGTGCCGATGGTGCCCGGGTTGGTGAGGCTGATCGTGGTGCCGGTGAAGTCCTCCATCGTCAGCTTGTTCGCCCGGGCCCGCCGGATGATGTCCTCGTAGCCGGCCCAGAAGCCGGCGAAGTCCATCTCCTCGGCGGCCTTGATCGAGGCGACGACGAGCGAGCGGGAGCCGTCGGGCTTGGGCAGGTCGATCGCCAGGCCGAAGTTCACGTGCTCGGGCTGGATGTGCACCGGCTTGCCGTCGACCTCGGCGTAGGCGCTGTTCATGTTCGGGAAGTC
>NZ_SPQM01000029.1 GCF_004570345.1 Blastococcus sp. CT_GayMR20
CCGCCGCCGCACGTCTATGCGGCCGCGGCGCTGGCGCTGCTGATCGAGGCGGAGCCGGCCGGTCCGGTGGTGGACCGGTGGGACGTGCCCGACGGATGGCGGCTCGGCGAGCCGGCGTGGACGGTCCGGCGCCTGCAGGCCACCGGTGGCGACGTCGTGGAGGTGCGGCTGCGCGGCCGGTCGCCGGCGGCGGAGGTGCGCGTCGGGGACGGCGAGCCGGTGGCGGCCCGGGCGACCCGGGACGGCGACCGCCTGACCGTGAGCCTCGACGGGCTGACCATGTCGTACTTCCTCCAGCACGAGGGCGGCACGGTCTGGCTGGCCGCCGACGGCCGGGTGACCGCACTGCGCGAGCAGGAGCGGCTCACCGCCCACGCCGAGGGGGCGACCGCCGGAGGGGTGGTCACCTCGCCGATGCCCGGCACGGTGACGGTGGTGCGCGCAGCAGTCGGCGACGAGGTCGAGGCGGGGACCCCGCTGCTCGTCGTCGAGGCGATGAAGATGGAGCACGTGCTGACCGCCCCCCTCGCGGGGACGGTCACCGAGCTCGGAGCGACAGCGGGCCAGACGGTCGCGCTGGACGAGCGGCTGGCCGTGGTGACCCCGTCGGCGACCGCTCCTGAGCAGACGGAGAACTGATGTTGGACTACCGGCTCGACGCCGAGACCGAGGCCCTGCGCAAGACCGTGCAGGAGTTCGCGCACGAGGTGATCGCCCCGCAGATCGGCGGGTTCTACGAGCGCGACGAGTTCCCGACCGCGATCGTGCGGCAGATGGGGGAGCTCGGCCTGTTCGGCCTGCCGTTCCCGGAGGAGTACGGCGGCGCCGGCGGGACGTACTTCGACCTGTGCGTCGTCCTCGAGGAACTGGCCCGCGTGGACAGCTCGATGGCCATCACGGTCGAGGCCGGAGTCTCCCTCGGGGCGATGCCGATCTTCCGTTTCGGCACCGAGGAACAGAAGCAGGAGTGGCTGCCGCGGCTGTGCTCGGGCGAGGCGCTCGGCGCGTTCGGGCTGACCGAGCCGGGCGGCGGCTCGGACGCCGGCGCGACGAAGACGACGGCCCGGCTCGAGGACGGGCACTGGGTCATCAACGGGTCGAAGGCCTTCATCACGAATGCCGGCACAGACCTGACCCGACTGGTCACCGTCACCGCGGTGACCGGCACGCGGCCGGACGGGCACAAGGAGATCTCGGCGATCATCGTCCCGTCGGGGACGCCGGGCTTCGCGGTCGGGCAGCGGTACTCGAAGGTCGGCTGGAACGCCTCGGACACCCGCGAGCTGTCGTTCACCGACGTCCGCGTGCCGGAGGAGAACCTGGTGGGGGAGCGGGGCCGCGGCTACGCGCAGTTCCTCTCGATCCTCGACGAGGGCCGGATCGCGATCTCGGCGCTGTCGGTCGGGCTGGCACAGGGCTGCGTCGACGAGTCGGTCAAGTACGCGGCGCAGCGGGAGGCGTTCGGGCAGCCGATCGGCCGCAACCAGGCGATCCAGTTCATGATCGCCGACATGGAGGTGCGGGCCTCCACCGCGCGGCTGGCGTACTACCGGGCCGCCGAGAAGATGCTGCGCGGCGAGCCGTTCAAGCGCGAGGCGTCGATCGCGAAGCTGTACAGCTCCGAGGTCGCCATGGACAACGCCCGCTACGCCACCCAGGTGCACGGTGGGTACGGCTTCATGAACGAGTTCCCGGTCGCGCGCTTCTACCGCGACGCGAAGATCCTGGAGATCGGCGAGGGCACCAGCGAGGTGCAGCGGATGCTGATCGCCCGCGACCTCGGCGTCGGCTGAGAAGGGACCCCCTGCCCCCCGCCACTCGCACGCTCGCGTCGGGACCCTGCAGGGGGCCGCTAGGTCAGGGGCGCGCGGTCCGAGACGGCGATGCTGAGCAGGACGACGCTGTCCTCGTCGGCGTGCAGGCTGTGCCGCCGGTCCGGGAGCGGGGCGAACTCGTGAGTCCCCAGGGCGAAGACCTCCTCGCCGGCGACCAGCCGGACGCGGCCGCGCAGGACGAGCAGGCTCGCGGGGCCGGGGCTCTCGTGCTCGCCCAGCGCCGCGCCACCGCGGAGGGCGACCACCGTCTGCCGCAGCCCGTCGACCGGGTGCGGCAGCGTCCGGGCGGCACGTCCCGAGCGTTCGGTGCCGGCCCGCTGCGTCAGCTCCTCCTCGAGCGCCTGCACGTCCACCACACCCGGGTCGGGGCTCATGGCCGCAGCCTAGGCACCTCGCTCAGGCGGTGACGTCGATCAGCACCTTGCCGACGGCGCCGTCCTGCACCGCCTGGTGAGCCTGCGCAGTCTGCTCCAGCGGGAACACGTGCAGCGGGAGTCCCGCCTCCCGGCCGACCCGGATCGCGCCGTCCAGGACGGCTGCATTGACGTCCTCGACGGCGATCTCCTTGGCCCTCGCCGGCTCGGTGTAGATCAGCACGAACTGCCAGCGGGCGTTCGCGGTCATCTGCAGCCGCACCGGCACCGTCACCTCGGCGCCGCCGTCGTCGGCGTACATCGCGACGGAGCCGTGCAGGGCGATCACCCGGGCATCGACCGCGGCGTTCACCGCAGCGGAGACCTCGACGATCGCGTCCACCCCCTGGGGCGCGATCTTGCCGACCTCGGTGACGACGTCCTGCTGCCGGTAGTTCACGACGTGGTCCGCGCCGGCGGCCGCGGCGAGCTGCGCCTTCGCCGGGCTGCTGACCGTGGCGATGACCGTCGCGTCGGCCCAGCGCGCGAGCTGGATGGCGGCGTTGCCGACCGCGCCGGCACCGCCCTGCACGAGGACGGTCCGTCCGTTCAGGGAGCCGGGTCCCATGCGGTCGGGCAGCGACTCGGCGACGGTCAGGCAGCGGTGCGCGGTCAGGAACGGGATGGGCAGCGCCGCGCCGAGCTCGAAGGACGCCTCGGGCCCCAGCAGCACGGTCTGCCGCGCGGGGACGACGGTGTACTCGGCTGCCGTGCCGAAGGGCCGCTGCCAGGCCGCCTCCCAGATCCAGACGCGCTCGCCCACCGGCACCGGGTCGACGCCCTGGCCGACGGCGTCGACGGTCCCGGCGCCGTCCTGGTTGGGGATCTGCCCGTCGGGTCCGGGCGGATTCCGGGTGCGCGACTTCCAGTCGGTCGGGTTGACCCCCGAGAAGGCGACGCGGACGCGGACCTCCCCGGGCCCCGGCTCCGGCACGGGGCGGTCGACCAGCTGCAGGACGTCGGGGCCGCCGGGCTCGCGGTAGGAGATGGCTCGCACCCGCTCGTTCTACCCCCGGCGATGAGAACCGGCAGGCGGGGAGTCATCCCGACGTGACCACCTCGCCCCAGCAGCTGGATCTGACGTTCACCGCGCCGATCGAGAAGGACGGCGCGTTCGCCACCTTCCTGACCGTTCCCGACTCCGCCGAGGTCCTGGGCACCCAACGGGCGGTGAAGGTGGGCGGCACGATCGACGGCCACGAGTTCGCCGCGACGCTCATGCCGTCCGGCGCCGGGCCGCACTGGCTGCCGCTGCGCGCGGCGATCTGCCGGGCCATCGGCAAGGGCCTGGCCGGGGACGAGGTGACCGTGCAGCTGCGGCAGCGGTTGTCCTGACCCCCGCTCAGCCGGCGGGAGCGTCGTCGTCGGTGGGCCACTCGAGCGCGGGCAGTCCGGCGAGCGCGAGCAGCTTGTCGACCGTCTCCTCGACGACCTCGTCCGTCGGCGGCGCGCCGTCCGCGGCGGCCATCAGCTCCTGCACCTCGGCCGGGTCGACGTCCGTCTCCTGCGCCTCGCGCGCCCACCGGGCGAAACCCTCGGCCTCGGCCCGGGTGTCGACGGGGTCGGCGCCGTCGGGCTCGTCGAAGTAGATCCTGGGTTCGTAGCCGAGGAAGAAGCGACCTCCCGAGGCGTCGGCGAGGCGGTAGTCGACCGTGGCGATGTCGCTGTCGTGCACGTCGAGCAGCAGGAACGGGACGGCGGTCGGGCCTCCGCGGCTCCACCGGCCGGCGCTGTACGCGAACTTCCCGAAGCGCCCCACGGAGGCAGGCTATCGACGCCGCGTCAGTACGCTGCGCCACCACCGAGGGAGGACACCGTGAGCGTCGAGTTCCTGGTGACCACGCTGGTCGTGGTCGCGACTCCGGGCACGGGTGTCCTCTACACGGTCGCGACCGGACTGGGCCGCGGTCGGCGGGCGAGCGTCGTCGCCGCCGTGGGCTGCACGCTGGGGATCGTGCCCCACATGGTTGCGGCGCTCACCGGCCTGGCGGCACTCCTGCACACCAGCGCCCTGGCGTTCCAGCTCCTCAAGTACGCGGGTGTGGGATACCTGATCTACATGGCGTGGAGCACGCTGCGGGACAGGGGCGCCCTTCCGGTCGAGGAGGAGGCAACGCAGCGCTCGGCCCGCCGGCTCGTCGTCTCCGGCGTCCTGGTGAACATCCTCAACCCCAAGCTGACGATCTTCTTCTTCGCGTTCCTGCCGCAGTTCGTCCCTGTCGATGAACCCGGCGTGCTGGGCCGGATGCTCCTGCTCAGCGCCGTGTTCATGTTCGCCACGCTCGTGGTCTTCGTCGGGTACGGACTCTGCGCCGCCGCCGTCCGCGACAAGGTCGTGTCCCGGCCCAGGGTGATGGACTGGATCAGGCGGGGTTTCGCCGGCGCGTTCGTGGCGCTCGGCGCGCGGCTGGCGCTGACCGACCGCTGAGCCGTCACCGCCAGGTGATCGTCTCGGGACGGCGGCCCAGCGCCCGCTCGACCTTCCGCGCCGCCTTATCGTCGGCGTTGACCAGCACCGGCCGGGGCGTGCCGGCGAAGAGGGGCAGGTCGGATGCGCTGTCGCTGTAGACCGCGGCCCACGGCGGGGGGTAGCCGCGCTCCTCGAGCAGCGACACCTTCGACTCCCCGAGCGCGTGCTGGGGCGGCATCGCCCTGGAGCCGATCACGTCGAGGTCGCCGAGGCCGATCGCGGCCAGGAAGCCGCGGGCGAGGGTCTCCTCGCAGCCGGTCGCGATCACGACGGTGTCGCCGTCCCGGCGGTGCCGGGCGACGGCGGCCATCGCCTCCGCGACCGCCGCCTCCGGCTTCCGCGTCAGGGCCTCGCCATAGGCCTCGGCCACCACCTCGACGTCGGACGCCGAGCGGCCACCCACCGCGATCCGGGTCATGATGCGCGCCCCCAGGGGGCGCAGCCGCGGGAAGGCGGCGAGGACGGCGAGCAGCGGCATCGCCAGCAGCAGCGGGATTCCGCGGGCCGGGGCCTTCCGGAGGCGGCCGTGGAGGAAGAGCGTGGAGGCGTCCCCGCCGAGCAGGACCCTGTCGAGGTCGAAGACCACCGTCGGCGCCATCCCGCCTACTTACCGGCGCAGGGGTCGGGCGGAAACCTCAGCCGTGCCCGAGCCCGGCCGCCCTGGCCCGCTCCTCGACGGTGGCGACGGCGGTCCGCAGGTCCTCGAGGTGGCGCTGCACCGCCGTCCGCACCGACAGCGCCTGCCGGCGCCAGGTGAGGTTGATGCAGCCCACGACCCGGCCGTCCACGCGGACCGGCATCGCGATGGACTCCCGTCCGTCGTCGGCCTCGGACCGGGGCCGGTCGTGGTCGCCGCCGAAGTCCGGTGCGCGCACGCTGTAGCCCCGGCGGCGGGTCGTCTCGACCATCCGCCGGACGGCGTCGTCGTCGTGGGCCAGCCGGAACGCGGGGTCCTTCTTCAGGCGCAGGCGGGCCAGCACGGCCTCGAGCTCCTGGTCCGGGCAGAACGCCAGGTAGGCCCGTCCGGACGCCGAACCGAGCATGTTCACCCGGAAGCCGTGCGGCCGCGGCGGCAGGGCGTCGAAGTAGGTGCGCGAGCTGTTGGTCTCGAGCGTCTCCATGTAGTCCAGTCGTGGCACCGAGAAGACCGAGGGCCACTGGAGGCGCTCGGACAGCTCGCCGAGCACCGGCGAGGCGATCTCGACCAGCCATTCGTCGTCGTCGGTCTCGACCCGCCGCTGCAGCGTGTGGCTCGGGAGGAAGGCGCCGTCGACCATCCGCTGCCAGACCAGTCCGTGCTGGTGCGCGGTGTACAGGATGCGGGTCAGCGTGGGCTTCGGGATGCCGGTGGCCAGGTGCAGGTCGTGCAGGCTGGCCGCGCGCACGTCCTGGAGGATCCGGAGGACGTCGAGCCCGCGCGCCAGGGACTCGATCGTCTTGACCCGGTAATCCCGCACACTGCCACCTGCCGCTTTTCACCCCGTGAAATCCGCCGCGAACAGTGTTGCTCGTCACACTCGCCCTGCGCCACTGTTCCCCATGGCCTCGTCGCTGGCGGACGGCACCGCGACCTCCGGGGCGGTGCGGGAGGGCGACCTGCTGTGGACCCCGTCCCCCGAGCGCGCGCGGCAGACCCGCCTGGCCGACTTCACCCGTTTCGCGGAGCAGCGCACCGGCCGGCCCTTCCCCGAGTACGCGGATCTGTGGGCCTGGTCGACCACCGAGCTCGAGGCCTTCTGGCAGGCGGTCTGGGACTACTTCGACGTGCGCTCGTCGGCCCCGCACACCGCCGTCCTGGCGGACCGCGCCATGCCTGGTGCCCGCTGGTTCCCCGGTGCCCGGCTGAACTTCGCCGAACACGTGCTCCGCCAGGAGCGGCCCGGTCAGCCGGCGCTGCTGGCGGTCGGCGAGGCGACGCCGCTGCGCGAGCTGCCGTGGGAGGAGTTCACCCGACAGGTCCGCGCCGTCGCCACCCACCTGCGCGAACAGGGCGTCCGACCGGGGGAGCGGGTCGTCGCCTACCTGCCGAACGTGCCGGAGGCGGTCGTCGCGATGGTGGCGACGGCGAGCGTGGGCGGCGTCTGGGCCAGCGTGTCGCCCGACTTCGGCTCCCGGGGGGCCCTGGACCGGCTGGGCCAGCTCGAGCCCGCCGTCCTGTTCACGGCCGACGGCTACCGCTACGGCGGCCGGGACTTCGACCGCCGCGGTGAGGCCGCCGAGCTCGTCGCCGGTCTGCCGAGCCTGCGGGAGGTCGTGCAGGTCCCGGTCCTGGGCCTCGAGGCGCCCGGGACACCGTGGGAGGACGTGCTGGCCGGGCCGTCGGTGCCGGCCGGGGAGTTCGTCTGCGAGCAGGTGCCCTTCGACCACCCGCTGTGGGTGCTGTTCTCCTCCGGCACGACGGGCCTGCCGAAGGCGATCGTGCACGGCCACGGCGGGATCCTGCTCGAGCAGTTCAAGCTGCAGGCGTTCCACCTCGACCTCCGCGAGGGAGACCGCGCGTTCTTCTTCACCACCACCGGCTGGATGATGTGGAACTTCTGCGTCAGCATGCTGCTGCTCGGCGTCGTCCCGGTGCTCTACGACGGCAATCCGAGCCACCCCGACGTCGACATCCTCTGGCGCACGGCGCAGGACAGCCGCGCCCGCCTGTTCGGTGCGAGTCCCACCTTCGTCGAGCTGATGCAGAAGGCCGGCGTCGTGCCGAGGGAACGCTTCGACCTCGCCGCGCTGGAGATCGTCATGCCGGCCGGGTCGCCGGTCTCGCCGGCGATCACGACATGGTTCTACGACGACGTCAAGGCCGACCTCTGGATCGCCACCGGGAGCGGCGGCACCGACTGCTGCACCGGCTTCGTCGGCGGCGTGCCGACGCTGCCGGTCCGCGCCGGGGAGATCCAGGCCCGCTCGCTCGGCGTCGCTGCCGAGGCCTGGGACGACGCAGGGCAGCCCGTCGTCGGCCAGGTGGGTGAACTGGTGATCACCCAGCCGATGCCGTCGATGCCCCTGTTCTTCTGGGGGGACGACGACGGCTCGCGGTACCGCGGCAGCTACTTCGAGACCTTCCCGGGCGTCTGGCGGCACGGGGACTTCTTCGAGCTCAACGAGCGCGGCGGCTGCTTCGTGCGCGGCCGGTCCGACGCCGTGCTGAACCGGCAGGGCGTGCGGATCGGCACGGCGGAGATCTACCGCGTCGTCGAGGACGACCCCGCCGTCCTCGGCGCACTGATCGTCAACCTCGACCTGCCCGGCGGCGGCTTCTTCATGCCGCTGTTCGTCTCCCTCGCCCCGGGCGCGGTGCTGGACGAGGAGCTGACGGCGCGACTGCGCCGCAGGCTCCGGGAGGAGTACACGCCGCGGCACGTGCCCGACCGGATCGTCGCCGTCGGCAGCATCCCGCTGACCCGGAGCGGAAAGAAGATGGAGATCCCGGTCCGCCGGCTCCTGCTCGGCGCCGACCCCGCGGCCGTCGCCGATCCCAACGCCATGGCAGACCCCGCGGCGCTGGCCGACTTCGTCGAGTACGCCCGCACGCAGTCCGACTACACCCTCTGAGCTCCACCTCACCGTCGAGGAGAACCATGACCGACCGCTCGTTCCCCCTGCCGTCCCAGATCGAGCCCGTCCCCGGCGCCGAGGACTGGGAGGCGATGTACCCGTACTTCTCCCGCTTCCAGCCCGAGGACGACCAGCGCTTCTGGTTCTACAACTCGATGCACTTCCCGGAGGTCATCCCGGCCTTCGACGGCGTCACCTCCGAGATCCCCTACACCGCGATCGGCGCCAACACCGCGCGGCTGTTCTCGTTCCCGACGACCATGGGCATCGAGTACCGCATCCTCAACGGGCGGGTCTACATCACCGCCAACCCGGTGCTCGACGAGGCGGAGCAGGGGAAGCGGTTCGCGGCCTTCCAGGAGCGGGCCGGTCACTACTACGGGAACTGGGACCGGATCTACGGCGAGTGGCAGCAGCGCATCGAGGCGCTCATCGCCGACATCGAGGCCGTCGAGGTGCCCGAGCTCGGTGAGCTCGATCCCCTCGAGGTGGTCACCGGCGGGCGCGGGATCGCCTCCAACCACTACGTCCGCGAGAACTTCCACCGCTGCATCGACCTCTACTCGAAGATGTGGCACCACCACACCGAGCTCCTGATGCTCGGCTACGGCGCGTACGTCGTCTTCTTCGAGTTCTGCAAGCAGGCCTTCCCGGAGATGGGCGACCAGATGGTGGCCCGGATGGTCGCCGGCATGGACGTGACCATGTACCGGCCGGACGACGAGTTGAAGAAGCTCGCGGCGCTGGCCGTCGAGCTCGACCTCGCCGACCTGTTCGTCGAGGGCGCCGACCCGACCAAGGTGCTCTCCTCGCTCGGCGAGCGCGGTGCCGCCGGCGCCCGCTGGCTGGCCGCGCTCGAGGCGGCCAAGGACCCGTGGTTCAACGTCTCGGTCGGCGACGGCTTCTACCACCACCACCTGTCCTGGGCCGACGACCTGACCGTGCCCTTCGCGGCGCTGCCGCGCTACGTCGAGCAGATCGCGGCCGGCGAGGACCTCACCCGCCCGACCGAACGGCTGGCCGAGGAGCGCGACCGCATCGCCACCGAGTACCGGGGGCTGCTCGACACCGAGGACGAGCGGGCCGCGTTCGACCAGATGCTCGGCGTCTGCCGGATGGTCTTCCCCTACATCGAGTCGCACAAGTTCTACTGCGAGCACTGGTTCACCACCCGGTTCTTCCAGAAGATCCGCGCGTTCGGGGCGCTGCTGGCCGAGCGCGGCGTCCTGCTCGAGGCCGACGACGTCTTCCACCTGCGACACGTGGAGGTCGAGGACGCACTCGCCGACGTGATGCTGGCCTGGGCCTCTGGTGGCACCGAGCTCGGCGCCCGGCACTGGCAGCCGATCGTCGCCGAGCGCAAGCGGATCGTGGAGGCGCTGTCGGGCTGGTCGCCGCCGCCCGCGCTGGGCGCGGTCCCCGAGGCCCTCAACGACCCCGCGGTGAAGATGCTCTGGGGCATCACGCAGGAGACGATCGAGACGTGGCTCGGCGGTGAGGACGACGACGAGTCCACCGTGCGCGGCTACGCGGCCTCCCCCGGGGTGGTCGAGGGTGTGGCGCGGGTGCTGCTCAACGTCAACGACATCGGCCAGATCCGCGAGGGCGAGGTCCTGGTCTGCCCGGTCACCGCGCCCAGCTGGGGGCCGGTGTTCGGCAAGATCGCCGCGGCCGTCTCCGACATCGGCGGAACCATGTCGCACGCGGCGATCGTGGCCCGCGAGTACGGCATGCCGGCCGTCGTCGGCACCGGCATGGCCACCGCCCGGATCAAGACCGGTGACCGGGTCCGTGTCGACGGCGACCGCGGCGTCGTCACCGTGCTGAGCTGATGGGAACGCTCATGGCCACCCGCTCGGTCCTGCACTTCCGCGACGTCGGCCTGGGCGACGTCGCGACCGTCGGCGGGAAGGGAGCCAGCCTCGGCGAGCTCATGCGCGCCGGCATCCGCGTGCCGACGGGCTTCGCGGTGACGACGGCGGCCTTCCGGCAGACCGTCGAGCACCTGACCGTCGACGGCGAGCCGATCCCGGCCCGGGTGGCCGCGCTCGATCCGGCGGACGCCGACGGGCTGGCCGCCGCGACGGCGGAGATCCGGGCGGTCCTGGAGTCCGCGCCGCCGCCGGACGAGGTCGCGGAGGCCGTCGCGGCGGCGTATGCCGCGCTGTGCGACGAGTGCGGCGACCGCACCCTGCCGGTCGCCGTCCGCTCGAGCGCCACCAGCGAGGACAGCGCGGAGGCCAGCTTCGCCGGGCTCCAGGACACCTACCTGTGGGTGCGCGGCGCCGACTCGGTGCTGGAGCACGTGCGCCGGTGCTGGGCGAGCCTCTACAGCGTCGAGTCGGTGACCTACCGGCTGCGTCGCGGCATCCCGGAGACCGATCTCGGGATGGCCGTCGTCGTCCAGCGGATGGTGGGCGCCCGCAGCTCGGGGGTCATGTTCACCCGCAGCCCGTCGAGCGGTGACAAGTCCGTGGTCGCGATCGACGCCAGCTGGGGCCTGGGCTCGGCCGTCGTCAGCGGCGACGTCACGCCGGACTCGTTCGTGGTCAGCAAGGTGACCGGCGAGATCAAGCGGACCGTGGCGACGAAGACCCGCTGGCACCGGCCGGACCCGTCCGGCCACGGCGTGGTGGAGACGGACGTGCCGGGGGAGTTGCGGGACCAGCCCTCGATTTCCGACGAGGAGATCGCCGAGCTCGTCGCGGTCGCCCGGCAGGTCGAGTCGCACTACGGCTGCCCGCAGGACATCGAGTGGGCGGTTGCGGAGACCGCACCGGCCGGCGAGAACGTCTTCCTGCTGCAGAGCCGGCCGGAGACGGTCTGGGGGGAGAAGGAGGCAGCCGACAGGGACAAGGCCCGCACGGCCGCCCCGGCCGCGCGCCCGTTCGACCACGTGTTCAACCTGCTGGGTGGCAAGCGCCCGGGCGTCTCCGGGAGCTGAGCGGGATGGAGCTGACCCCCGACGACGTCCGCGACGTCCTGCGGGTCCTCGACTCCAGCGGCCTGGCCGAGCTGCACCTGGAGCTCGCGGACCTGACCCTCACCGTCCGCCGGGAGGGCGCCGCCGGATGGACCGCCGAGCAGCAGGTGCGGCGGGCGCCGCACGTGGAGCAGGCGGCGGCGCCTGCGGTGGCCGGGGAGGCTCCTGCTGCGGTCGCCGAGGTCGGCGAGGGGCTCGTCGCGGTGCACCCGCCCCTGCTCGGCACGTTCTACCGGGCGCCGCAGCCCGGTGCTCCGCCGTTCGTGGACGTCGGGGACCGGGTGGACGCCGAGACCGTCGTCGGGATCGTCGAGACCATGAAGATGATGACGCCCGTGCACGCAGGCGTCCGGGGCACCGTGGTGGAGTTCCGCCTCGGCAACGGCGAGTTCGCCGAGGCCGATGCGGTGCTGCTGGTCGTGGAGCCGGTCGGGGGTGGTGGGGCGGGTGGCTAGCAGGGTGCGGCGCATCCGGCGGCTGCTGATCGCCAACCGGGGCGAGATCGCCGCCCGGATCATCCGCACGTGCACGCGGCTGGGTGTCGAGTCGGTGCTGGCCGCCTCCGACGCCGACCTCGACTCGCTGCCCGCGCGACTGGCCGACCGGGTCGTCCGGCTCGGCCCGGCCGCCGCGGCGCAGAGCTACCTCGATCCGGCCGCCGTCGTGCGGGCGGCGCAGGCCGTGGACGCCGACGCCGTGCACCCCGGGTACGGCTTCCTCTCGGAGAACCCGTCGCTGGCGCGCGCGTGCGCCGCGGCGGGGATCGTCTTCGTGGGCCCGTCGCCGGAGTCGCTGGAGGCGGTGGGGGACAAGCTGACCGCCCGGTCGCACGCCCTGGCCGCCGGGCTGCCCGTCGTCCCCGGCGGCGAGGCGGCGGACCTCGCGCAGGCGCGGGCGGTGGCGGGCGAGGTCGGGTATCCACTGCTGGTGAAGGCCGTCGGCGGCGGTGGCGGCCGCGGCATGAAGCTGGTGCACGGGCCCGACGACCTCGCCCACACCCTCGACCTGGCCGTCTCCGAGGCCGCCGCCGCGTTCGGCGACCCCCGGGTCTACCTGGAGCGCTTCGTGTCGTCAGGTCGACATGTCGAGGTGCAGGTGCTGGGCGACGGCTCGCAGGCAGTCGCGCTCGGGGACCGCGACTGCTCCGTCCAGCGCCGGTACCAGAAGCTGTTCGAGGAGGCGCCGGCGCCGCTGCTGCCCGACCCGCTGCGTGCCGACATGGCCGCCGCGGCCCTCGCCCTCGCGGAGCACCTGCACTACCGCGGGCTGGGCACCGTCGAACTGCTGGTCGACCGCGAGCGGGGCACCTTCTACTTCCTGGAGATGAACGCCCGCATCCAGGTCGAGCACCCGGTCACCGAGCTGGTCACCGGCCTCGACCTGGTGGCCGAGCAGCTCGCCGTCGCCGAGGGGCTGCCGCTGCGGATACGGCAGGAGCACGTCGTCCTCACGGGGCACGCGGTGGAGTGCCGGATCAACGCCGAGGACTGGGCGCACGGCTTCCGGCCGTCCCCGGGCCGGATCGACCGCGTCGTCCTGCCGGTGGGCGAGGGCCTGCGCGTGGACACCCACGTGCAGGGCGGCTCCGTCGTCCCGCCCTACTACGACTCGCTGCTGGCGAAGCTGATCGTGCACGGCCGCGACCGGGACGACGCCCTGGCCCGCGCCCGCGCCGCTCTCGAGCTGCTGCGCATCGACGGGGTGACGACGACCGTGCCGGTGCACCAGGCGCTGCTGGCCGATCCGGAGTTCGCCGCCGGGGGAGTGGACACCGCGTTCTTCGAGCGGTTCCTCGAGGGCCGTCTCGTGGGGGTCTCCTGATGGACGTCGGACTGGTCGACGTCTCGCTGCGCGACGGCAACCAGAGCCTGTGGGGTGCCACCGGCCTGCGGACGGCGCACGTCGCGCAGGTCGCCCCGCTGCTGGAGCGCGTCGGCTTCCGCGCGCTGGACTACAGCTCGAGCACCGCGATGGGCGTCGCCGTCCGGAACCACCGCGAGGACCCGTGGGAACGGCTGCGGCTGACCCGGGCCGTGATGCCGACGACGAAGCTGCAGTTCATCGGCACCGGCTTCCGGTTCATCAGCTGGCAGAACTCCCACCCGGACACGATGCAGCTGGTCTACGACCGGCTGGTCGACAACGGCATCGACCGCGTCGTCGTCCTGGACCCCATGCACGACATGGACGCCGCCCGCGAGACCGCCCGGCGGCTGAAGCAGGCCGGCGTCGAGGAGGTCATCGGCGCGATGACCTTCACGATCAGCGTGGTGCACGACGACCCGTTCTACGCCGACCTCGCCCGGCAGATGGCGGAGTGGCCGCACTTCGACCGGGCCTACGTGAAGGACCCCGCGGGCATCCTCACCGCCGAGCGGGCCCGGACGCTGCTGCCGGCCATCGTCGCGCAGCTGGGCGGGAAGCCCCTGGAGCTCCACTCGCACGCGACCATCGGGCTCTCGCCCCTCACCTACTGCATCGCACCCGAACTGGGCGTCGAGGTCGTGCAGGTCGGCAGCGGTGCCCTGGGGAACGGCTCGTCGCTGCCGGAGGCGCGGCGGACGGTGGCCAACCTGCGGGAGATGGGGCACCGCGTCGACGTCGACGACCGCGCACTGGGCCTGGTCTGCGACTTCTTCGACGGGCTGGCAGCGGCCGACGAGCTGCCGGTGGGCCGGCCGCAGGACTTCGACGCCGCCTTCCTGCACCACCAGATCGCCGGCGGGGTCATGACGACCACCCGCCGGCAGCTGCAGGAGATCGGGATGGAGCACCGGTTCGACGCGCTGGTCGAGGAGGTCGGCGTCGTCCGGGCGGAGATGGGCCACCCGATCATGGTCACGCCGTTCCCGCAGATGGTGGTCTCGCAGGCGCTGTTCAACGTGATCGGCGAGCGGTACGCCACCGTGCCCGACCAGGTCATCCGGTACGTCCTGGGCAGCTTCGGCCGCCCCACCGCCCCGATCGACCCGACCGTGAAGGACCGCATCCTCGACCGGCCGCGGGCGCGGGAACTGGCCGCCGAACCGCCTCCGCCGTCGCCGGCCGAGCTGCGCACGCGGTTCCCGAGGGGGATCAGCGACGAGGAACTGCTGTTGCGGGCGCACATGCCGGAGGAGCAGGTCGACGCCATGCTGGCTGCCGGTCCCGCGCCGCGGCACTTCAACCCTGCGCTCGCCCCCGTGCTGACGCTGCTCGGGGAGCTGGGCTCCCGGCGCTCCGTGCACGACCTCGCCGTCACCAAGGCGGATCTGAGGATCACCGTCCGCCGCGCCGCCGAAGGGACCTCCGTTGCCTGACCCCGCCGTCGTCGACCGGCTGCATCGAGTGCGCGGATTCGTCCTCGACATGGACGGGACGCTGGTGCTGGGCGATCGCAACAACCAGGGGCTGAGACCGCTGCCGGGTGCGCTGGACCTCGTGCAGACGCTGCACGAGCGCTCGATCGCGTTCTGCGTCTTCACCAACGGCACGGTGAAGACGCCGGCACAGTGCGCGGACGCCCTGCAGCAGCTGGGCCTGCCGGTCCTCACCGACGACGCGCTGACGCCGGCGTCCAGCGCGGTGGACGTCTTCCTCGAGCGCGGTCACCGGCGGGTGATGGTCCTGGGCGGCAGGGGGATCACCGAGCCCCTCGAGGCGGCGGGCATCGAGACGCTGCCGCCGGTCCGCGGCGTCCGGTGCGACGCGGTGATGGCCGGCTGGTACCGGCAGGAGCTGACCTTCGAGGCACTGGAGGCCGCGGTGTTCGCGGTCCTCGACGGGGCGCAGTTCTACAGCGCCTCGCAGTCGCTGTTCTTCGCGACCGCGGAGGGGAGGTCGCTGGGCACGTCGCGGGCGATCAGCGCCGTCGTCCGCGACATCACCGGGTGCGAGGTGACCGTCGTCGGCAAGCCGTCGCTGAGCGCGCTGCAGACAGCGGGACGGCGGCTGGGAGTGCCGTCCGCGGAGCTGGCGGTGGTCGGCGACGACCCCGAGCTCGAGGTACCGATGGCGCACGCGGGCGGCGCGTTCGCCGTGGCCGTGCACACCGGCATCGGGCACGCGGAGTCCTACACCGACCTGCCGGCCGAGGTGCGCCCGCACCTGGACCTGCCCGACGTGGGCGAGCTGGCCCGGCTGCTCCGGAGCTGAAATCCCGGGCGTGGACCGGTCGCCTTGCGGGCACTACCGCCCTCGACCGTCAGTCCGACCCGGGGAGGACGCCGTGTCCGCACGTGAACCAGCAGAGATGGCCCAGGTCGCCGCCGAGACCGGGGCGAAGAAGACCCATCGCACCTGGGACCGGGTGCTGGTCAGCTCCTTCCTCGCCGGCGCCTACATCTCGTTCGGCGCCCTGGTGGCCATCACGGTGTCGTCGGGGCTGGACCCGGACACCTGGGGGACGTTGCCGACGCTCTTCATGGGGGCGGCGTTCACCCTCGGCCTGGTGCTCGTGCTGATCGCGGGTTCCGACCTCGCGACGGGCAACATGATGCTCGTACCCCTGAGCGCCATGCGCGGCAAGATCGACGTCGGCGACGTCGCCAAGAACCTGACGCTGGTCCTGCTGGGCAATCTCGTCGGCGCACTGTTCGTCGCCTTCTTCCTGGCCGTGCAGACCGACGTGATCGGCGACGCGGCGTCGGAAGGCAGCTCCCTGCTCACCTACGAGCGCCTGGTGTCGATCGACGAGGGCAAGACCGGCCACTCCGCGTGGGAGACGTTCCTGCGCGGCGTCGGCTGCAACTGGCTGGTCTGCCTGGCGGTGTGGATGTCGCTGGCGGCGACCACGGTGTCGGGGAAGATCCTGGCGGTCTTCTTCCCGGTGATGGCGTTCGTGGCGATGGGCTTCGACCACGTCGTCGCGAACATGTTCTTCATCCCGGCCGGCATCTGGGCCGGTGCGCCGGGCGTGGGCTGGGACGACGCCCTCGTGAACTGGCTGCTCGCCGGGGCCGGCAACCTGGTCGGGGCGGTCGTCTTCGTGGCGACGTCCTACTGGTACCTGTTCCTCAGGGACCAGCCGGATACGACTGCCGCGCCGGCCAAGGAGCCTGCCGAGCGCGCATGACCCGAACGGTGCTGAGGACGGCGGGGATCGTCCTCCTGCTGTTCGCTGTCCTCGTGGGTCTCCTGTGGGCGTTCCAACGCCGCCTGATCTACCTGCCCGACGCCGGTCCTCGAGCGACCGCGGACGCCGTTCTGCCGGGGGCGCGAGAGGTCACGCTCGAGACCGAGGACGGTCTGCGGCTCGCGGCCTGGTACCTGCCGGGCGCGGGCCCTGACGCCGCCGGAGTGCTGGTCGCCAACGGCAACGGCGGCCACCGCGGCATGCGCGTGCCGTTGGCCCGGTCGCTCGGCGAGGAAGGGCTCGCCGTGCTCCTCTTCGACTACCGCGGCTACGCCGGCAACCCCGGCGATCCGAGCGAGGACGGATTGGCGCTGGACGTCCGCGCGGCCCGGACCTTCCTCCTCGAGGAGGCCGGAGTCCCCGCCGATCGCCTCGTCTACTTCGGGGAGAGCCTGGGAGCGGCAGTGGTCACCGAGCTGGCGACGGAGCACCCGCCCGCCGGGATGGTGCTGCGGTCACCGTTCGTCGACCTCGCGTCGGTCGCGGAGGTGCACTACCCCTTCCTGCCGGTGCGGGCCCTGCTCCGCGAGCGGTACCCGGTGGCGGAGCACGTCGCCCGCGTGCGGGTGCCGACGACGGTCGTGTACGGCGGCCGGGACTCCATCGTCCCGCCGGAGCAGAGTCGCGCGGTCGCCGCCGCGGCCGCCGGCCTGCACGGGCTGGTCGAGGTGCCCGGAGCCGACCACAACGACGCGGTCCTGCTCGACGGCGAGGCCGTGGTCGCCGCGGTCGTCGAGCTGGCCCAACGGCCCTGAGTCAGGCCTGGTCGGTCAGCGACCCGGGCGGCAGGTTGACGACGATCGCCTCCTGGCTGCTGCGCGCGAGGACGACCACGGCCTCGTCGCTCCCGGGGTTCTCCTCCCGGTGCGGCGTCCAGGGCGGCACGAAGATGTAGTCGCCGGGCTCGGGGGTCAGGCGCACCTCCTGCCCGTCCTGCGCGAAGACGAAGACGGGATGCCCCGAGACGACGTAGATGGCCGTCTCGGAGTCGCCGTGGTGGTGGTTGCCGGAGTTCGTCCCGGGGCCGACGTGCGCCTGGCCCATCCACACCTTCTCCGAGCCGACGGTCTTCCCCGACACCGCCTCGAGACGTCGCATGCCGCTGCTCTGGGTGGTGTTCCCCGACAGGTCGGCGGCCGGGACGTGCCGCAGGGGCCGGTGCCATGCGTCGTGCTGGACCTCGGCGCCGTGCTCGGCCATGACTCTCCTCCACGACGGGACAGGATCGAAGGCTAGCGCTGGGGCCCCCCGGGCGTAGCCCGCAGCGGAACGGGTTACGTCGCCGCGCATTCAGGCGGACACTCCGCGCCACGGCTGCCTCCGCGCCGTGCGCGACGCCCTGACGGCAAGCCGCACCGTCCCCGTTGCGTCGTGCGAGCAGGGGCAGCTCCCAGGGGGACCGTCATGACCGAGCCGGTGACCAGCGCGCCGTCCCAGCCCGCTCCACCGGTCGGGCAGACCACCGCTGCCCGGGGGAGCCTCACGCACGAGCCGGTCGTGGTGCCGCCGGTGCGCGGGGAGCTGGTCGCGGAGGTCGACCACAAGCCGCCCGACCCGCGCCCCCGCACTCTGGCGACGCAGGAGGTGCGGCTGGCCCTCGCCTTCACCGGAGGGGTGAGCCTCGCGGTGTGGATGGGCGGCGTCGCCCGCGAGCTCAACCTCCTGGCCCAGGCCAGCGAGCGGCGCCGGACGCTCTCCGACGCGGCGGACCCGACCACCCCGGACCACGACCCGCTGCGCCGGAGCTACCGCCGGCTGCTCGACCTGGTCGACGCGGAGGTCGCCATCGACGTCCTCGCCGGCACGAGTGCCGGTGGGATCAACGCCGCCCTCCTGGGCCTGGCGAACGCGCGGAACCTCGACCTCGGTCCGCTGCGCGACATCTGGCTCACCGCCGGGGAGCTCGGTTCGCTTCTGCGCGATCCGGCGGAGCAGTCCCCGCCGTCGCTGCTCAAGGGCGACGGGCGGATGCTCGTCGCGCTCAACGAGGGGATCACCAGACTTCTCGGCTCCACGCCGTCGCCCGCACCCCCCCGGGCCACCGACGTCTTCATCACCACGACCCTGCTCTCGCCGGAGACCAGCCGGTTCACCGACGACTACGGCACCGAGATCGCCGACACCGATCACCAGGGGTTGTTCCACTTCGCGACCGGCGACCTCACCAGTGACGGTGCCGTCGCGCAGCTCTCCCTGGCGGCGCGCAGCAGCGCCTCCTTCCCCGGCGCGTTCGAACCCGCCTTCCTGCCCTTCGGTGCCGATGCCGGAGCCGACGGCCGGCACCCCGACATGGCGCCGTTCACGAACGCCACCTGCGCGCACTGGGCCGCCGACGGCGGACTGCTCGCCAACCGGCCGATCGCCCCGCTGCTGCAGCGCATCTTCGACCGCTCCTCGGACCGCGAGGTGCGCCGGGCACTGCTCTACATCGTGCCCTCGACCGGCGCGTCGACGGCAGCGGGCACGGACGACCTGGCCGTCCCGATGGGGCTGGCCGACGCGCTGAGGCTCGACCTGGGCGCCGCGCTGAACCAGTCCATCGCCGCGGACCTCGCCGCGATCAAGGAGCACAACGACCGGATCGAGTCGGTGGCCGACACCGGCCTCCGCATGGCCGCCCTCGGCAACCGGCTCCCGTCGGGCGAGTGGCTGGCCGACGCGGCCGCCTGGCGCGACTACCGGGCCCGGCAGGGCGACTGGCTGGTCGCGCCCCTGGTCACGGAGGTCGCCCGGCAGCTGACGACCCGTGGCGGGCAGCTGCCGGCCGACTGGGCTTCGGCCGGTGAGGACCGGGACGTCGCCCTGCGACTGGCTGCCCGCGACGTCGTGACGAAGGACTGGCCCACCGCGCCACCGGCTCCCGAGGCCGTCCTCGAGGCGGCCGTCTCCCTCGGCCGCCCGGCGTACGACAGCGCGAAGGCGACCCTGCTGCGCCTGCTCCGTCACGGTCGTGTGCTGGCCACCACCCTGGACCAGCGCAACTTCCTCGCCGAGCGCGGGCGGTATGCCACCCGTCCGCTGAGCGACACGGGCCGCAGTCCGCTGCGGTCCCTGGTCGGAGGCGGCCTCGACGACGCACTGCAGAAGGGCGCCGTCCCGCCGAGGGAGTTCCCGGAGCTGGTGACCGTCGTCCGCGCCCTGGCCAGGGAGTACGCGGACGCCCAGGGCGACGAGCAACAGCTGGCCGAGGCGTGGACGTCCCTCGCGGAGACGTACCGGAGGTCGGCCGGCCTGCTCCGCGAGCTGGTCGCCGCCTGCCCTGCGCCGACCGCGACCGAGCCGCGCCGGCAGCGCCGCCTCCCGCTGCGGGAGCGCCGGGCGCTCGTCGCCGCAGACGTGGGGGCCTACCTCGACTTCCTGGACGACGGCGACACCGTCGCCCGGTTCCTCGACCTCCACGTGGCCGTGCGCTCCGTGTTGCCGGTGCTGACCCAGGTGGCCCAGCCGGTCGAGCTGATCCAGGTCAGCGCCGACACCCGCAGCCTCCTCGCGCCGCACCACGGCACCGCGCTCACCAAGCTGACGGGGATGCAGGTGCACCACTTCGGTGCCTTCTACAAGCCGTCCTGGCGGGCCAACGACTGGATGTGGGGCCGGCTGGACGGCTGTGGCTGGCTGGTGCACGTGCTCCTCGACCCGCGCCGCATCCTCAGCGTCCTGGAGAACGACGGCGTGGCACCGGGTTCGCGGGCCGCGACGTTCGCCGACCTGCTCGGGGAGGCGGTCGAGCGCCCGGTGCCGCCGGGGTTCCTCGGTGACCTCGCCTTCCTCGACCGGGAGGACCTGCGTGTGCCCGTGAGCCTGCCGTCCACTGGTGCCCTCGGTCGCCTGGCGCCGCCGTCCCCCTGCCCGGCGCGGACGAGGCCGGCCACCACGGGCAGCTCCTCGTCGACGACGTGCCGCTGCAGGACCGCGGCGACCCACAGCGCCAGGTCCGGCAGGCTCACGGGCACACGCAGGTCCTCCCGGTCGAGGAAGGCGAGGTCACCGAGGAACCCCGGCGGCACCGGGCGCTCGACCGCCTCCCCGAGCAGGTCGGCGAACGTCGCGGCCCGCGAACCCGGTGCCACGCCGTCGTTCTCCAGGACGCTGAGGATGCGGCGCGGGTCGAGGAGCACGTGCACCAGCCAGCCACAGCCGTCCAGCCGGCCCCACATCCAGTCGTTGGCCCGCCAGGACGGCTTGTAGAAGGCACCGAAGTGGTGCACCTGCATCCCCGTCAGCTTGGTGAGCGCGGTGCCGTGGTGCGGCGCGAGGAGGCTGCGGGTGTCGGCGCTGACCTGGATCAGCTCGACCGGCTGGGCCACCTGGGTCAGCACCGGCAACACGGAGCGCACGGCCACGTGGAGGTCGAGGAACCGGGCGACGGTGTCGCCGTCGTCCAGGAAGTCGAGGTAGGCCCCCACGTCTGCGGCGACGAGCGCCCGGCGCTCCCGCAGCGGGAGGCGGCGCTGCCGGCGCGGCTCGGTCGCGGTCGGCGCAGGGCAGGCGGCGACCAGCTCGCGGAGCAGGCCGGCCGACCTCCGGTACGTCTCCGCGAGGGACGTCCACGCCTCGGCCAGCTGTTGCTCGTCGCCCTGGGCGTCCGCGTACTCCCTGGCCAGGGCGCGGACGACGGTCACCAGCTCCGGGAACTCCCTCGGCGGGACGGCGCCCTTCTGCAGTGCGTCGTCGAGGCCGCCTCCGACCAGGGACCGCAGCGGACTGCGGCCCGTGTCGCTCAGCGGACGGGTGGCATACCGCCCGCGCTCGGCGAGGAAGTTGCGCTGGTCCAGGGTGGTGGCCAGCACACGACCGTGACGGAGCAGGCGCAGCAGGGTCGCCTTCGCGCTGTCGTACGCCGGGCGGCCGAGGGAGACGGCCGCCTCGAGGACGGCCTCGGGAGCCGGTGGCGCGGTGGGCCAGTCCTTCGTCACGACGTCGCGGGCAGCCAGTCGCAGGGCGACGTCCCGGTCCTCACCGGCCGAAGCCCAGTCGGCCGGCAGCTGCCCGCCACGGGTCGTCAGCTGCCGGGCGACCTCCGTGACCAGGGGCGCGACCAGCCAGTCGCCCTGCCGGGCCCGGTAGTCGCGCCAGGCGGCCGCGTCGGCCAGCCACTCGCCCGACGGGAGCCGGTTGCCGAGGGCGGCCATGCGGAGGCCGGTGTCGGCCACCGACTCGATCCGGTCGTTGTGCTCCTTGATCGCGGCGAGGTCCGCGGCGATGGACTGGTTCAGCGCGGCGCCCAGGTCGAGCCTCAGCGCGTCGGCCAGCCCCATCGGGACGGCCAGGTCGTCCGTGCCCGCTGCCGTCGACGCGCCGGTCGAGGGCACGATGTAGAGCAGTGCCCGGCGCACCTCGCGGTCCGAGGAGCGGTCGAAGATGCGCTGCAGCAGCGGGGCGATCGGCCGGTTGGCGAGCAGTCCGCCGTCGGCGGCCCAGTGCGCGCAGGTGGCGTTCGTGAACGGCGCCATGTCGGGGTGCCGGCCGTCGGCTCCGGCATCGGCACCGAAGGGCAGGAAGGCGGGTTCGAACGCGCCGGGGAAGGAGGCGCTGCTGCGCGCCGCCAGGGAGAGCTGCGCGACGGCACCGTCACTGGTGAGGTCGCCGGTCGCGAAGTGGAACAACCCCTGGTGATCGGTGTCGGCGATCTCGGTGCCGTAGTCGTCGGTGAACCGGCTGGTCTCCGGCGAGAGCAGGGTCGTGGTGATGAAGACGTCGGTGGCCCGGGGGGGTGCGGGCGACGGCGTGGAGCCGAGAAGTCTGGTGATCCCCTCGTTGAGCGCGACGAGCATCCGCCCGTCGCCCTTGAGCAGCGACGGCGGGGACTGCTCCGCCGGATCGCGCAGAAGCGAACCGAGCTCCCCGGCGGTGAGCCAGATGTCGCGCAGCGGACCGAGGTCGAGGTTCCGCGCGTTCGCCAGGCCCAGGAGGGCGGCGTTGATCCCACCGGCACTCGTGCCGGCGAGGACGTCGATGGCGACCTCCGCGTCGACCAGGTCGAGCAGCCGGCGGTAGCTCCGGCGCAGCGGGTCGTGGTCCGGGGTGGTCGGGTCCGCCGCGTCGGAGAGCGTCCGGCGCCGCTCGCTGGCCTGGGCCAGGAGGTTGAGCTCGCGGGCGACGCCGCCCATCCACACCGCGAGGCTCACCCCTCCGGTGAAGGCGAGGGCCAGCCGCACCTCCTGCGTCGCCAGAGTGCGGGGGCGCGGGTCGGGCGGCTTGTGGTCGACCTCCGCGACCAGCTCCCCGCGCACCGGCGGCACCACGACCGGCTCGTGCGTGAGGCTCCCCCGGGCAGCGGTGGTCTGCCCGACCGGTGGAGCGGGCTGGGACGGCGCGCTGGTCACCGGCTCGGTCATGACGGTCCCCCTGGGAGCTGCCCCTGCTCGCACGACGCAACGGGGACGGTGCGGCTTGCCGTCAGGGCGTCGCGCACGGCGCGGAGGCAGCCGTGGCGCGGAGTGTCCGCCTGAATGCGCGGCGACGTAACCCGTTCCGCTGCGGGCTACGCCCGGGGGGCCCCAGCGCTAGCCTTCGATCCTGTCCCGTCGTGGAGGAGAGTCATGGCCGAGCACGGCGCCGAGGTCCAGCACGACGCATGGCACCGGCCCCTGCGGCACGTCCCGGCCGCCGACCTGTCGGGGAACACCACCCAGAGCAGCGGCATGCGACGTCTCGAGGCGGTGTCGGGGAAGACCGTCGGCTCGGAGAAGGTGTGGATGGGCCAGGCGCACGTCGGCCCCGGGACGAACTCCGGCAACCACCACCACGGCGACTCCGAGACGGCCATCTACGTCGTCTCGGGGCATCCCGTCTTCGTCTTCGCGCAGGACGGGCAGGAGGTGCGCCTGACCCCCGAGCCCGGCGACTACATCTTCGTGCCGCCCTGGACGCCGCACCGGGAGGAGAACCCCGGGAGCGACGAGGCCGTGGTCGTCCTCGCGCGCAGCAGCCAGGAGGCGATCGTCGTCAACCTGCCGCCCGGGTCGCTGACCGACCAGGCCTGACTCAGGGCCGTTGGGCCAGCTCGACGACCGCGGCGACCACGGCCTCGCCGTCGAGCAGGACCGCGTCGTTGTGGTCGGCTCCGGGCACCTCGACCAGCCCGTGCAGGCCGGCGGCCGCGGCGGCGACCGCGCGACTCTGCTCCGGCGGGACGATGGAGTCCCGGCCGCCGTACACGACCGTCGTCGGCACCCGCACGCGGGCGACGTGCTCCGCCACCGGGTACCGCTCGCGGAGCAGGGCCCGCACCGGCAGGAAGGGGTAGTGCACCTCCGCGACCGACGCGAGGTCGACGAACGGTGACCGCAGCACCATCCCGGCGGGCGGGTGCTCCGTCGCCAGCTCGGTGACCACTGCCGCTCCCAGGCTCTCCCCGAAGTAGACGAGGCGATCGGCGGGGACTCCGGCCTCCTCGAGGAGGAAGGTCCGGGCCGCGCGGACGTCCAGCGCCAATCCGTCCTCGCTCGGATCGCCGGGGTTGCCGGCGTAGCCGCGGTAGTCGAAGAGGAGCACGGCGAGCCCTTCCTCGCCGAGCGACCGGGCCAACGGCACGCGCATGCCGCGGTGGCCGCCGTTGCCGTTGGCGACCAGCACTCCGGCGGCGTCAGGGCCCGCGCCCGGCAGGTACCAGGCCGCGAGCCGCAGACCGTCCTCGGTCTCGAGCGTGACCTCTCGCGCCCCCGGCAGAACGGCGTCCGCGGTCGCTCGAGGACCGGCGTCGGGCAGGTAGATCAGGCGGCGTTGGAACGCCCACAGGAGACCCACGAGGACAGCGAACAGCAGGAGGACGATCCCCGCCGTCCTCAGCACCGTTCGGGTCATGCGCGCTCGGCAGGCTCCTTGGCCGGCGCGGCAGTCGTATCCGGCTGGTCCCTGAGGAACAGGTACCAGTAGGACGTCGCCACGAAGACGACCGCCCCGACCAGGTTGCCGGCCCCGGCGAGCAGCCAGTTCACGAGGGCGTCGTCCCAGCCCACGCCCGGCGCACCGGCCCAGATGCCGGCCGGGATGAAGAACATGTTCGCGACGACGTGGTCGAAGCCCATCGCCACGAACGCCATCACCGGGAAGAAGACCGCCAGGATCTTCCCCGACACCGTGGTCGCCGCCAGCGACATCCACACCGCCAGGCAGACCAGCCAGTTGCAGCCGACGCCGCGCAGGAACGTCTCCCACGCGGAGTGGCCGGTCTTGCCCTCGTCGATCGACACCAGGCGCTCGTAGGTGAGCAGGGAGCTGCCTTCCGACGCCGCGTCGCCGATCACGTCGGTCTGCACGGCCAGGAAGAAGGCGACGAACAGTGCGCCGACGAGATTGCCCAGCAGGACCAGCGTCAGGTTCTTGGCGACGTCGCCGACGTCGATCTTGCCGCGCATGGCGCTCAGGGGTACGAGCATCATGTTGCCCGTCGCGAGGTCGGAACCCGCGATCAGCACGAGCACCAGGCCGAGGGTGAACGCCGCCCCCATGAAGAGCGTCGGCAACGTCCCCCAGGTGTCCGGGTCCAGCCCCGACGACACCGTGATGGCCACCAGGGCGCCGAACGAGATGTAGGCGCCGGCGAGGAAGGAGCTGACCAGCACCCGGTCCCAGGTGCGATGGGTCTTCTTCGCCCCGGTCTCGGCGGCGACCTGGGCCATCTCTGCTGGTTCACGTGCGGACACGGCGTCCTCCCCGGGTCGGACTGACGGTCGAGGGCGGTAGTGCCCGCAAGGCGACCGGTCCACGCCCGGGATTTCAGCTCCGGAGCAGCCGGGCCAGCTCGCCCACGTCGGGCAGGTCCAGGTGCGGGCGCACCTCGGCCGGCAGGTCGGTGTAGGACTCCGCGTGCCCGATGCCGGTGTGCACGGCCACGGCGAACGCGCCGCCCGCGTGCGCCATCGGTACCTCGAGCTCGGGGTCGTCGCCGACCACCGCCAGCTCCGCGGACGGCACTCCCAGCCGCCGTCCCGCTGTCTGCAGCGCGCTCAGCGACGGCTTGCCGACGACGGTCACCTCGCACCCGGTGATGTCGCGGACGACGGCGCTGATCGCCCGCGACGTGCCCAGCGACCTCCCCTCCGCGGTCGCGAAGAACAGCGACTGCGAGGCGCTGTAGAACTGCGCCCCGTCGAGGACCGCGAACACCGCGGCCTCCAGTGCCTCGAAGGTCAGCTCCTGCCGGTACCAGCCGGCCATCACCGCGTCGCACCGGACGCCGCGGACCGGCGGCAGCGTCTCGATGCCCGCCGCCTCGAGGGGCTCGGTGATCCCCCTGCCGCCCAGGACCATCACCCGCCGGTGACCGCGCTCGAGGAAGACGTCCACCGCGCTGGACGCCGGCGTCAGCGCGTCGTCGGTGAGGACCGGCAGGCCCAGCTGCTGCAGGGCGTCCGCGCACTGTGCCGGCGTCTTCACCGTGCCGTTGGTGAAGACGCAGAACGCGATCGAGCGCTCGTGCAGCGTCTGCACGAGGTCCAGCGCACCCGGCAGCGGTCTCAGCCCCTGGTTGTTGCGATCGCCCAGCACCAGCGTCCCGTCCATGTCGAGGACGAATCCGCGCACTCGATGCAGCCGGTCGACGACGGCGGGGTCAGGCAACGGAGGTCCCTTCGGCGGCGCGGCGGACGGTGATCCTCAGATCCGCCTTGGTGACGGCGAGGTCGTGCACGGAGCGCCGGGAGCCCAGCTCCCCGAGCAGCGTCAGCACGGGGGCGAGCGCAGGGTTGAAGTGCCGCGGCGCGGGACCGGCAGCCAGCATGGCGTCGACCTGCTCCTCCGGCATGTGCGCCCGCAACAGCAGTTCCTCGTCGCTGATCCCCCTCGGGAACCGCGTGCGCAGCTCGGCCGGCGACGGCGGAGGCGGTTCGGCGGCCAGTTCCCGCGCCCGCGGCCGGTCGAGGATGCGGTCCTTCACGGTCGGGTCGATCGGGGCGGTGGGGCGGCCGAAGCTGCCCAGGACGTACCGGATGACCTGGTCGGGCACGGTGGCGTACCGCTCGCCGATCACGTTGAACAGCGCCTGCGAGACCACCATCTGCGGGAACGGCGTGACCATGATCGGGTGGCCCATCTCCGCCCGGACGACGCCGACCTCCTCGACCAGCGCGTCGAACCGGTGCTCCATCCCGATCTCCTGCAGCTGCCGGCGGGTGGTCGTCATGACCCCGCCGGCGATCTGGTGGTGCAGGAAGGCGGCGTCGAAGTCCTGCGGCCGGCCCACCGGCAGCTCGTCGGCCGCTGCCAGCCCGTCGAAGAAGTCGCAGACCAGGCCCAGTGCGCGGTCGTCGACGTCGACGCGGTGCCCCATCTCCCGCAGGTTGGCCACCGTCCGCCGCGCCTCCGGCAGCGACGAGCCGTTCCCCAGGGCACCGCTGCCGACCTGCACGACCTCGACGCCCAGTTCGGGTGCGATGCAGTAGGTGAGGGGCGAGAGCCCGATGGTCGCGTGCGAGTGGAGCTCCAGGGGCTTCCCGCCCAGCTGCGCGACGATGGCCGGCAGCAGCGTCCGGGCCCGCTCGGCGGTGAGGATGCCCGCGGGGTCCTTCACGTAGGCCCGGTCGAAGTGCGGCCACTCCGCCATCTGCCGGGCGAGGTCGGCGTAGAACGGGTCGTCGTGCACCACGCTGATCGTGAAGGTCATCGCGCCGATGACCTCCTCGACGCCGGCCTGCTTCAGCCGCCGGGCGGTCTCGCGGGCGGCGTCCATGTCGTGCATGGGGTCCAGGACGACGACGCGGTCGATGCCGTTGTCGACCAGCCGGTCGTAGACCAGCTGCATCGTGTCCGGGTGGGAGTTCTGCCAGCTGATGAACCGGAAGCCGGTGCCGATGAACTGCAGCTTCGTCGTCGGCATCACGGCCCGGGTCAGCCGCAGCCGTTCCCACGGGTCCTCGCGGTGGTTCCGGACGGCGACGCCCATCGCGGTGCTCGAGCTGTAGTCCAGCGCGCGGAAGCCGACGCGCTCCAGCAGCGGGGCGACCTGCGCGACGTGCGCCGTCCGCAGGCCGGTGGCACCCCACAGGCTCTGGTTGCCGTCGCGCAGCGAGACGTCGACCAGTCCGACGTCCATCAGGAGACCCCCACGAGACGGCCCTCGAGGAACCGCTCGAAGAACGCGGTGTCCACTCCCCCGGCGGCGAACTCCGGATCGGCCAGCAGCGCCTGGTGCACCGGCACGGTCGTCGTCACCCCGTCGATGCGCAGCAGCTCGAGAGCGGCGCGGGCGCGGGCCAGGGCGTCGTCCCGGTCGCGGCCGTGCACGATCAGCTTCGCCAGCAGCGAGTCGTAGTAGGGCGGGACGACGGAGCCGCCCTGCACGTGGGTGTCCACGCGCAGGCCCTCGCCCACCGGCAGGACGACGCGGTCGATCCGGCCCGGGGACGGCCGGAAGCCGTGCGCCCAGTCCTCGGCGTTGATCCGGCACTCCACCGCGTGCCCCGTGAGGACGACGTGCTCCTGCCGTATCCGCAGCGGCAGCCCCTCGGCGACGGCGAGCTGCTCGGCCACCAGGTCGAGGCCGGTGACCAGCTCGGTGACCGGGTGCTCGACCTGGATGCGGGCGTTCATCTCCAGGAAGTAGAAGGTGCCCCGCTCGCGGTCGACCAGCAGTTCGACGGTGCCCAGCCCGCGGTAGTGCAGGTGCTCCGCGAGGGCGAGGGCCGCGGCGGCCATGTCGGCACGCAGCGGGTCGGGCAGCAGCGGCGCCGGCGCCTCCTCGAACAGCTTCTGGTACCGGCGCTGGACGGAGCAGTCGCGGTCCCCGAGCGCGACTGCCTGCGAGCCGTCGCCCAGCACCTGCACCTCGACATGTCGACCTGACGACACGAAGCGCTCCAGGTAGACCCGGGGGTCGCCGAACGCGGCGGCGGCCTCGGAGACGGCCAGGTCGAGGGTGTGGGCGAGGTCGTCGGGCCCGTGCACCAGCTTCATGCCGCGGCCGCCACCGCCGCCGACGGCCTTCACCAGCAGTGGATACCCGACCTCGCCCGCCACCGCCCGCGCCTGCGCGAGGTCCGCCGCCTCGCCGCCGGGGACGACGGGCAGCCCGGCGGCCAGGGCGTGCGACCGGGCGGTCAGCTTGTCCCCCACCGCCTCCAGCGACTCCGGCGACGGGCCCACGAAGACGATCCCCGCCGCGGCGCACGCGCGCGCCAGCGACGGGTTCTCCGAGAGGAAGCCGTACCCGGGGTGCACGGCGTCGGCGTCCACGGCCTGCGCCGCCCGCACGACGGCGGCCGGATCGAGGTAGCTCTGCGCCGCGGCGGCCGGGCCGAGCCGGACGACCCGGTCGGCCAGTCGCGCGGGCAGCGAGTCGAGGTCGGCGTCGGAGGCGGCCAGCACCGACTCGACACCCAGCCGCGTGCACGTGCGGATGATCCGGGCGGCGATCTCGCCCCGGTTGGCGATCAGCAGCCGCCGGATGCGCCGCACCCTGCTAGCCACCCGCCCCACCACCCCCGACCGGCTCCACGACCAGCAGCACCGCATCGGCCTCGGCGAACTCGCCGTTGCCGAGGCGGAACTCCACCACGGTGCCCCGGACGCCTGCGTGCACGGGCGTCATCATCTTCATGGTCTCGACGATCCCGACGACGGTCTCGGCGTCCACCCGGTCCCCGACGTCCACGAACGGCGGAGCACCGGGCTGCGGCGCCCGGTAGAACGTGCCGAGCAGGGGCGGGTGCACCGCGACGAGCCCCTCGCCGACCTCGGCGACCGCAGCAGGAGCCTCCCCGGCCACCGCAGGCGCCGCCGCCTGCTCCACGTGCGGCGCCCGCCGCACCTGCTGCTCGGCGGTCCATCCGGCGGCGCCCTCCCGGCGGACGGTGAGGGTCAGGTCCGCGAGCTCCAGGTGCAGCTCGGCCAGGCCGCTGGAGTCGAGGACCCGCAGGACGTCGCGGACGTCGTCGGGGGTCAGCTCCATCCCGCTCAGCTCCCGGAGACGCCCGGGCGCTTGCCACCCAGCAGGTTGAACACGTGGTCGAACGGGCGCGCGGCCGGGGCGGCCGTGCGGGCCTTGTCCCTGTCGGCTGCCTCCTTCTCCCCCCAGACCGTCTCCGGCCGGCTCTGCAGCAGGAAGACGTTCTCGCCGGCCGGTGCGGTCTCCGCAACCGCCCACTCGATGTCCTGCGGGCAGCCGTAGTGCGACTCGACCTGCCGGGCGACCGCGACGAGCTCGGCGATCTCCTCGTCGGAAATCGAGGGCTGGTCCCGCAACTCCCCCGGCACGTCCGTCTCCACCACGCCGTGGCCGGACGGGTCCGGCCGGTGCCAGCGGGTCTTCGTCGCCACGGTCCGCTTGATCTCGCCGGTCACCTTGCTGACCACGAACGAGTCCGGCGTGACGTCGCCGCTGACGACGGCCGAGCCCAGGCCCCAGCTGGCGTCGATCGCGACCACGGACTTGTCACCGCTCGACGGGCTGCGGGTGAACATGACCCCCGAGCTGCGGGCGCCCACCATCCGCTGGACGACGACGGCCATCCCGAGATCGGTCTCCGGGATGCCGCGACGCAGCCGGTAGGTCACCGACTCGACGCTGTAGAGGCTCGCCCAGCACCGGCGCACGTGCTCCAGCACCGAGTCGGCGCCGCGCACCCACAGGTAGGTGTCCTGGAGCCCGGCGAAGCTGGCCTCCGCGCTGTCCTCGCTGGTGGCGCTCGAGCGGACGGCGACCGGCAGGGTGCGGTCGCCGCACTCGTCGCACAGCGCGGCATACGCCGCCGCGACGGCCTCCGCGACCTCGTCCGGCGGCGGCGCGGACTCCAGGACCGCCCGGATCTCCGCCGTCGCGGCGGCCAGCCCGTCGGCGTCCGCCGGATCGAGCGCGGCCACCCGGGCCGGGATCGGCTCGCCGTCGACGGTCAGGTGCTCGACGGTCTGCCGGAAGGCCGCCGTCGTCACCGCGAAGCCCGTCGGCACGCGGATGCCGGCGCGCATGAGCTCGCCGAGGCTGGCTCCCTTCCCGCCGACGGTCGCGACGTCGCCCAGGCCGACGTCGCGGAAGTGCAGGACCGAGCGGGTGGCCATGAGCGTTCCCATCAGCTCAGCACGGTGACGACGCCGCGGTCGCCGTCGACACGGACCCGGTCACCGGTCTTGATCCGGGCGGTGGCCATGCCGGTGCCGACGACGGCCGGCATGCCGTACTCGCGGGCCACGATCGCCGCGTGCGACATGGTTCCGCCGATGTCGGAGACGGCCGCGGCGATCTTGCCGAACACCGGCCCCCAGCTGGGCGCGGTGACCGGGCAGACCAGGACCTCGCCCTCGCGGATCTGGCCGATGTCGTTGACGTTGAGCAGCACCCGCGCCACACCCTCGACCACCCCGGGGGAGGCCGCGTAGCCGCGCACGGTGGACTCGTCGTCGTCCTCACCGCCGAGCCACGTCTCGATCGTCTCCTGCGTGATGCCCCAGAGCATCTTCACCGCGGGGTCGTTGAGGGCCTCGGGGACCGCGCCCAGCGCGGGCGGCGGCGACCAGCCCGACAGCGCCTCCACGATCCGCTTGCGCTCGGCGACGATCGGCTGCCAGTGCCGGGCGCCGAGCTCGGTGCCACCAGAGGCCCAGGCCAGCATCACGTCGGCGAGTGCGTCCTCGACCTCCACGTGTCGCAGGTGGAAGACGTCGTCGGCCTCGAGCAGGACGCCGCGCTCGGCCAGCAGCGCCCCGAACGCGCGGATCTTCTGGAAGAACCGGGTGGTGAACCAGTGCTCGCAGTAGAACTTGTGCGACTCGATGTAGGGGAAGACCATCCGGCAGACGCCGAGCATCTGGTCGAACGCGGCCCGCTCGTCCTCGGTGTCGAGCAGCCCCCGGTACTCGGTGGCGATGCGGTCGCGCTCCTCGGCCAGCCGTTCGGTCGGGCGGGTGAGGTCCTCGCCGGCCGCGATCTGCTCGACGTAGCGCGGCAGCGCCGCGAAGGGCACGGTCAGGTCGTCGGCCCAGGACAGGTGGTGGTGGTAGAAGCCGTCGCCGACCGAGACGTTGAACCACGGGTCCTTGGCCGCCTCGAGCGCGGCCAGCCAGCGGGCGCCGGCGGCACCGCGCTCGCCGAGCGAGGAGAGCACCTTGGTCGGGTCGGCGCCCTCGACGAACAGGTCGGCGAGGTCGAGCTCGACGGCCAGCGCCGCGAGCTTCTTCAACTCGTCGTCCGGCCGGTACATGGTCACGTCCATGCCGGCGACCATCCGGGCCACCATCTGGTCGCCCATCTCCGGGAAGGCCTGCTTGCAGAACTCGAAGAAGACGACGTACGCGCCGTAGCCGAGCATCAGGAGCTCGGTGTGGTGGTGCCACATCTTCGAGTAGAGGTCGATGCAGCGGTGGAAGTTCTCGCGGACGTAGTGGTTGGAGGCGATCCCGCGCCCGCCGGTGACCACCTCGAGGGGATCGAGCTCACCGAGCTCGGGCACCTCGACGGCCTCGATGTCGGCGATGAGCGCCTCGATGCGCTGCTGCCACTCGCCGTAGATCCGGTCCCAGTTCCCGTAGTAGTGACCGGCCCGCTCCTGGAAGGCCGCGAACCGCTTCCCCTGCTCCGCCTCGTCGAGCACCGGGTTGGCGGTGATGTAGACCCGCCCGTTGAGGATGCGGTACTCGATGCCCATGGTCGTCGGGAACGAGAACAGCCGCGCGGTGTTGGCGCCGATCGCGGTGTAGGGGATCTCGGAGGTGACGCCGTCGAAGGCCGGGATGACCTCCGGGAAGTGCATCGAGTTGTAGAACCAGAAGCGCTGGTCGTCCTCGGGCTGGAAGCGGGAGAAGTACGGGTACATCGCCTCCCAGTCCTCGGCGCCGGGGACGGGCTCGATCTGGGACGGCAGGGGGAACGAGCGGTCGGTCATGGTTCTCCTCGACGGTGAGGTGGAGCTCAGAGGGTGTAGTCGGACTGCGTGCGGGCGTACTCGACGAAGTCGGCCAGCGCCGCGGGGTCTGCCATGGCGTTGGGATCGGCGACGGCCGCGGGGTCGGCGCCGAGCAGGAGCCGGCGGACCGGGATCTCCATCTTCTTTCCGCTCCGGGTCAGCGGGATGCTGCCGACGGCGACGATCCGGTCGGGCACGTGCCGCGGCGTGTACTCCTCCCGGAGCCTGCGGCGCAGTCGCGCCGTCAGCTCCTCGTCCAGCACCGCGCCCGGGGCGAGGGAGACGAACAGCGGCATGAAGAAGCCGCCGCCGGGCAGGTCGAGGTTGACGATCAGTGCGCCGAGGACGGCGGGGTCGTCCTCGACGACGCGGTAGATCTCCGCCGTGCCGATCCGCACGCCCTGCCGGTTCAGCACGGCGTCGGACCGGCCGCGCACGAAGCAGCCGCCGCGCTCGTTGAGCTCGAAGAAGTCCCCGTGCCGCCAGACGCCCGGGAAGGTCTCGAAGTAGCTGCCGCGGTACCGCGAGCCGTCGTCGTCCCCCCAGAAGAACAGGGGCATCGACGGCATCGGCTGGGTGATCACCAGTTCACCCACCTGGCCGACGACGGGCTGCCCTGCGTCGTCCCAGGCCTCGGCAGCGACGCCGAGCGAGCGGGCCTGGATCTCCCCGGCGCGGACCGGCAGCGTCGGCACGCCGCCGACGAAGCCGGTGCAGCAGTCGGTGCCGCCGCTCCCGGTGGCGATCCAGAGGTCGGCCTTGACGTCGTCGTAGAACCATGTCGTGATCGCCGGCGAGACCGGCGACCCGGCCGGCATGACGATCTCCAGCGCGGCGAGGTCGAAGCGTTCCCTCGGCACGACGCCGGCCTTCTGCATCAGCTCGACGAAGGTGGGACTCGCACCGAACAGGCGGGCGCGGCTGTCCTGCGCCGTGCGCCAGAGGATGTCGACGTCGGGGTGGCTCGGATTGCCGTCGTAGAGCACCGGGACGACGCCGAGCAGCAGCATGCTGACGCAGAAGTTCCACATCATCCAGCCGGTGGTGGTGAAGAAGAACGCGCGGTCTCCCTCGCGGAGGTCGAGGTGGAACGCCTGCAGCTTGAACTGCTCGAGCAGGATCCCGCCGTGGCCGTGCACGATCGCCTTCGGCAGGCCCGTCGTGCCGGAGGAGAACAGCACCCACAGCGGGTGGTCGAAGGGCACCTGCTCGCAGACGAACTCCCCGGCCGGCACCGACGGCCCGGCCAGCACGTCCTCCCACGGTGTCCCGGGCGCCTCGAGGCCCAGGACCGGGACCTGCACGACCTCCCGCAGGCTCGGCAGACCGGCGACGAGCTCGGCGGCCTCACCGCGGCGGTCGAAGTCCCGGCCGCCGTAGCGGTAGCCGTCGGCCGTGAACAGGACGGCGGGCTCGAGCTGGCCCAGCCGGTCCAGGGCCCCCCGGGAGCCGAAGTCGGGCGACACGCTGGCCCAGACGCCGCCCACGCTCGCCGTCGCCACCATCGCGACGACCGCCTCCGGCACGTTCGGCAGGTAGGCGACGACCCGCTCCCCCGGTCGGACGCCCTGTTCGCGCAGGTGGGTGGCGACGGCGCGGACCTGTCGGGTGAACTCCTCCCACGGCAGCTCGCGCAGCGGCGTCGCCTCGCCGACCGCCAGCAGCGCCGGCTGACCGGGCCGCTCCTGGCGGAGCACGTGTTCGGCGAAGTTCAGCCGGGCACCGGGGAACCAGCGGGCACCAGGCATGGCGCGGTCCGCCAGGACGGCGGTGTGCGGGGCCGACGAGCGCACGTCGAAGTAGTCCCAGACCGCCTGCCAGAAGGCCTCGAGCTCGGTGGTCGACCAGGCCCACAGATCCGCGTACTCGGGGAAGGGCCGGCCGGTGCGCTGCTCCGCGAAACGGGTGAAGTCGGCCAGGCGGGTCTGCCGCGCGCGCTCGGGGGACGGGGTCCACAGCAGGTCGCCCTCCCGCACCGCCCCGGAGGTCGCGGTGCCGTCCGCCAGCGACGAGGCCATGGGGAACAGTGGCGCAGGGCGAGTGTGACGAGCAACACTGTTCGCGGCGGATTTCACGGGGTGAAAAGCGGCAGGTGGCAGTGTGCGGGATTACCGGGTCAAGACGATCGAGTCCCTGGCGCGCGGGCTCGACGTCCTCCGGATCCTCCAGGACGTGCGCGCGGCCAGCCTGCACGACCTGCACCTGGCCACCGGCATCCCGAAGCCCACGCTGACCCGCATCCTGTACACCGCGCACCAGCACGGACTGGTCTGGCAGCGGATGGTCGACGGCGCCTTCCTCCCGAGCCACACGCTGCAGCGGCGGGTCGAGACCGACGACGACGAATGGCTGGTCGAGATCGCCTCGCCGGTGCTCGGCGAGCTGTCCGAGCGCCTCCAGTGGCCCTCGGTCTTCTCGGTGCCACGACTGGACTACATGGAGACGCTCGAGACCAACAGCTCGCGCACCTACTTCGACGCCCTGCCGCCGCGGCCGCACGGCTTCCGGGTGAACATGCTCGGTTCGGCGTCCGGACGGGCCTACCTGGCGTTCTGCCCGGACCAGGAGCTCGAGGCCGTGCTGGCCCGCCTGCGCCTGAAGAAGGACCCCGCGTTCCGGCTGGCCCACGACGACGACGCCGTCCGGCGGATGGTCGAGACGACCCGCCGCCGGGGCTACAGCGTGCGCGCACCGGACTTCGGCGGCGACCACGACCGGCCCCGGTCCGAGGCCGACGACGGACGGGAGTCCATCGCGATGCCGGTCCGCGTGGACGGCCGGGTCGTGGGCTGCATCAACCTCACCTGGCGCCGGCAGGCGCTGTCGGTGCGGACGGCGGTGCAGCGCCACCTCGAGGACCTGCGGACCGCCGTCGCCACCGTCGAGGAGCGGGCCAGGGCGGCCGGGCTCGGGCACGGCTGAGGTTTCCGCCCGACCCCTGCGCCGGTAAGTAGGCGGGATGGCGCCGACGGTGGTCTTCGACCTCGACAGGGTCCTGCTCGGCGGGGACGCCTCCACGCTCTTCCTCCACGGCCGCCTCCGGAAGGCCCCGGCCCGCGGAATCCCGCTGCTGCTGGCGATGCCGCTGCTCGCCGTCCTCGCCGCCTTCCCGCGGCTGCGCCCCCTGGGGGCGCGCATCATGACCCGGATCGCGGTGGGTGGCCGCTCGGCGTCCGACGTCGAGGTGGTGGCCGAGGCCTATGGCGAGGCCCTGACGCGGAAGCCGGAGGCGGCGGTCGCGGAGGCGATGGCCGCCGTCGCCCGGCACCGCCGGGACGGCGACACCGTCGTGATCGCGACCGGCTGCGAGGAGACCCTCGCCCGCGGCTTCCTGGCCGCGATCGGCCTCGGCGACCTCGACGTGATCGGCTCCAGGGCGATGCCGCCCCAGCACGCGCTCGGGGAGTCGAAGGTGTCGCTGCTCGAGGAGCGCGGCTACCCCCCGCCGTGGGCCGCGGTCTACAGCGACAGCGCATCCGACCTGCCCCTCTTCGCCGGCACGCCCCGGCCGGTGCTGGTCAACGCCGACGATAAGGCGGCGCGGAAGGTCGAGCGGGCGCTGGGCCGCCGTCCCGAGACGATCACCTGGCGGTGACGGCTCAGCGGTCGGTCAGCGCCAGCCGCGCGCCGAGCGCCACGAACGCGCCGGCGAAACCCCGCCTGATCCAGTCCATCACCCTGGGCCGGGACACGACCTTGTCGCGGACGGCGGCGGCGCAGAGTCCGTACCCGACGAAGACCACGAGCGTGGCGAACATGAACACGGCGCTGAGCAGGAGCATCCGGCCCAGCACGCCGGGTTCATCGACAGGGACGAACTGCGGCAGGAACGCGAAGAAGAAGATCGTCAGCTTGGGGTTGAGGATGTTCACCAGGACGCCGGAGACGACGAGCCGGCGGGCCGAGCGCTGCGTTGCCTCCTCCTCGACCGGAAGGGCGCCCCTGTCCCGCAGCGTGCTCCACGCCATGTAGATCAGGTATCCCACACCCGCGTACTTGAGGAGCTGGAACGCCAGGGCGCTGGTGTGCAGGAGTGCCGCCAGGCCGGTGAGCGCCGCAACCATGTGGGGCACGATCCCCAGCGTGCAGCCCACGGCGGCGACGACGCTCGCCCGCCGACCGCGGCCCAGTCCGGTCGCGACCGTGTAGAGGACACCCGTGCCCGGAGTCGCGACCACGACCAGCGTGGTCACCAGGAACTCGACGCTCACGGTGTCCTCCCTCGGTGGTGGCGCAGCGTACTGACGCGGCGTCGATAGCCTGCCTCCGTGGGGCGCTTCGGGAAGTTCGCGTACAGCGCCGGCCGGTGGAGCCGCGGAGGCCCGACCGCCGTCCCGTTCCTGCTGCTCGACGTGCACGACAGCGACATCGCCACGGTCGACTACCGCCTCGCCGACGCCTCGGGAGGTCGCTTCTTCCTCGGCTACGAACCCAGGATCTACTTCGACGAGCCCGACGGCGCCGACCCCGTCGACACCCGGGCCGAGGCCGAGGGTTTCGCCCGGTGGGCGCGCGAGGCGCAGGAGACGGACGTCGACCCGGCCGAGGTGCAGGAGCTGATGGCCGCCGCGGACGGCGCGCCGCCGACGGACGAGGTCGTCGAGGAGACGGTCGACAAGCTGCTCGCGCTCGCCGGACTGCCCGCGCTCGAGTGGCCCACCGACGACGACGCTCCCGCCGGCTGAGCGGGGGTCAGGACAACCGCTGCCGCAGCTGCACGGTCACCTCGTCCCCGGCCAGGCCCTTGCCGATGGCCCGGCAGATCGCCGCGCGCAGCGGCAGCCAGTGCGGCCCGGCGCCGGACGGCATGAGCGTCGCGGCGAACTCGTGGCCGTCGATCGTGCCGCCCACCTTCACCGCCCGTTGGGTGCCCAGGACCTCGGCGGAGTCGGGAACGGTCAGGAAGGTGGCGAACGCGCCGTCCTTCTCGATCGGCGCGGTGAACGTCAGATCCAGCTGCTGGGGCGAGGTGGTCACGTCGGGATGACTCCCCGCCTGCCGGTTCTCATCGCCGGGGGTAGAACGAGCGGGTGCGAGCCATCTCCTACCGCGAGCCCGGCGGCCCCGACGTCCTGCAGCTGGTCGACCGCCCCGTGCCGGAGCCGGGGCCCGGGGAGGTCCGCGTCCGCGTCGCCTTCTCGGGGGTCAACCCGACCGACTGGAAGTCGCGCACCCGGAATCCGCCCGGACCCGACGGGCAGATCCCCAACCAGGACGGCGCCGGGACCGTCGACGCCGTCGGCCAGGGCGTCGACCCGGTGCCGGTGGGCGAGCGCGTCTGGATCTGGGAGGCGGCCTGGCAGCGGCCCTTCGGCACGGCAGCCGAGTACACCGTCGTCCCCGCGCGGCAGACCGTGCTGCTGGGGCCCGAGGCGTCCTTCGAGCTCGGCGCGGCGCTGCCCATCCCGTTCCTGACCGCGCACCGCTGCCTGACCGTCGCCGAGTCGCTGCCCGACCGCATGGGACCCGGCTCCCTGAACGGACGGACCGTCCTCGTGCAGGGCGGTGCCGGCGCGGTCGGCAACGCCGCCATCCAGCTCGCGCGCTGGGCCGACGCGACGGTCATCGCCACGGTCAGCAGCCCGGCGAAGGCGCAGCTCGCCGCGGCCGCCGGCGCGGACCACGTCGTGAACTACCGGCAGCAGGACGTCGTCACCGAGGTCGGCAAGATCGCGCCCCAGGGGGTGGACGCGATCGTCGAGGTCTCCGCTGCGGTGAACGCCGCGGTCGATGCCCGGGTGATCGCCCTGCACGGCTCCGTCGCGATGTACGCCGACGACGGCGGCGCCGAGGTGACGGTGCCGGTGCGGCTGCAGATGACCGCGAACGCCCGCTGGCAGTTCGTGCTGATCTACACCGAGCCGGCGAGGGCCAAGGAGATCGCCGTCGAGGACGTCAATGCAGCCGTCCTGGACGGCGCGATCCGGGTCGGCCGGGAGGCGGGACTCCCGCTGCACGTGTTCCCGCTGGAGCAGACTGCGCAGGCTCACCAGGCGGTGCAGGACGGCGCCGTCGGCAAGGTGCTGATCGACGTCACCGCCTGAGCGAGGTGCCTAGGCTGCGGCCATGAGCCCCGACCCGGGTGTGGTGGACGTGCAGGCGCTCGAGGAGGAGCTGACGCAGCGGGCCGGCACCGAACGCTCGGGACGTGCCGCCCGGACGCTGCCGCACCCGGTCGACGGGCTGCGGCAGACGGTGGTCGCCCTCCGCGGTGGCGCGGCGCTGGGCGAGCACGAGAGCCCCGGCCCCGCGAGCCTGCTCGTCCTGCGCGGCCGCGTCCGGCTGGTCGCCGGCGAGGAGGTCTTCGCCCTGGGGACTCACGAGTTCGCCCCGCTCCCGGACCGGCGGCACAGCCTGCACGCCGACGAGGACAGCGTCGTCCTGCTCAGCATCGCCGTCTCGGACCGCGCGCCCCTGACCTAGCGGCCCCCTGCAGGGTCCCGACGCGAGCGTGCGAGTGGCGGGGGGCAGGGGGTCCCTTCTCAGCCGACGCCGAGGTCGCGGGCGATCAGCATCCGCTGCACCTCGCTGGTGCCCTCGCCGATCTCCAGGATCTTCGCGTCGCGGTAGAAGCGCGCGACCGGGAACTCGTTCATGAAGCCGTACCCACCGTGCACCTGGGTGGCGTAGCGGGCGTTGTCCATGGCGACCTCGGAGCTGTACAGCTTCGCGATCGACGCCTCGCGCTTGAACGGCTCGCCGCGCAGCATCTTCTCGGCGGCCCGGTAGTACGCCAGCCGCGCGGTGGAGGCCCGCACCTCCATGTCGGCGATCATGAACTGGATCGCCTGGTTGCGGCCGATCGGCTGCCCGAACGCCTCCCGCTGCGCCGCGTACTTGACCGACTCGTCGACGCAGCCCTGTGCCAGCCCGACCGACAGCGCCGAGATCGCGATCCGGCCCTCGTCGAGGATCGAGAGGAACTGCGCGTAGCCGCGGCCCCGCTCCCCCACCAGGTTCTCCTCCGGCACGCGGACGTCGGTGAACGACAGCTCGCGGGTGTCCGAGGCGTTCCAGCCGACCTTCGAGTACCGCTGCCCGACCGCGAAGCCCGGCGTCCCCGACGGGACGATGATCGCCGAGATCTCCTTGTGCCCGTCCGGCCGCGTGCCGGTCACCGCGGTGACGGTGACCAGTCGGGTCAGGTCTGTGCCGGCATTCGTGATGAAGGCCTTCGACCCGTTGATGACCCAGTGCCCGTCCTCGAGCCGGGCCGTCGTCTTCGTCGCGCCGGCGTCCGAGCCGCCGCCCGGCTCGGTCAGCCCGAACGCGCCGAGCGCCTCGCCCGAGCACAGCCGCGGCAGCCACTCCTGCTTCTGTTCCTCGGTGCCGAAACGGAAGATCGGCATCGCCCCGAGGGAGACTCCGGCCTCGACCGTGATGGCCATCGAGCTGTCCACGCGGGCCAGTTCCTCGAGGACGACGCACAGGTCGAAGTACGTCCCGCCGGCGCCGCCGTACTCCTCCGGGAACGGCAGGCCGAACAGGCCGAGCTCCCCCATCTGCCGCACGATCGCGGTCGGGAACTCGTCGCGCTCGTAGAACCCGCCGATCTGCGGGGCGATCACCTCGTGCGCGAACTCCTGCACGGTCTTGCGCAGGGCCTCGGTCTCGGCGTCGAGCCGGTAGTCCAACATCAGTTCTCCGTCTGCTCAGGAGCGGTCGCCGACGGGGTCACCACGGCCAGCCGCTCGTCCAGCGCGACCGTCTGGCCCGCTGTCGCTCCGAGCTCGGTGACCGTCCCCGCGAGGGGGGCGGTCAGCACGTGCTCCATCTTCATCGCCTCGACGACGAGCAGCGGGGTCCCCGCCTCGACCTCGTCGCCGACTGCTGCGCGCACCACCGTCACCGTGCCGGGCATCGGCGAGGTGACCACCCCTCCGGCGGTCGCCCCCTCGGCGTGGGCGGTGAGCCGCTCCTGCTCGCGCAGTGCGGTCACCCGGCCGTCGGCGGCCAGCCAGACCGTGCCGCCCTCGTGCTGGAGGAAGTACGACATGGTCAGCCCGTCGAGGCTCACGGTCAGGCGGTCGCCGTCCCGGGTCGCCCGGGCCGCCACCGGCTCGCCGTCCCCGACGCGCACCTCCGCCGCCGGCGACCGGCCGCGCAGCCGCACCTCCACGACGTCGCCACCGGTGGCCTGCAGGCGCCGGACCGTCCACGCCGGCTCGCCGAGCCGCCATCCGTCGGGCACGTCCCACCGGTCCACCACCGGACCGGCCGGCTCCGCCTCGATCAGCAGCGCCAGCGCCGCGGCCGCATAGACGTGCGGCGGCGG